>NZ_CAKVVF010000141.1:0-1928 GCF_934833455.1 Oscillibacter sp. KLE 1728 | reverse complement strand
GGGCGGATCTCCCCCTGCCGCAGCTTTCCCAGAGGGGCTGTCAGCCGCGCGGAAAACCGCCGCCGGATTGTGGCCCGGTCCCCACAGGGCTCCAGAACGCCCAGCCGCAGCTCTCCCCGGTCGCCCACCGCCCAGGCGCACCAGAGGCCCTCTCCCGGCAGGCGGCACCGGGCCTCAAACCAGGTGTACAGCGCCTCCTGCTCCGTGATGAGCTCCCCCACAGAGACACCGCCCTGCATCAGTGGAAACTTGTCCATCGCTCTGCCCCCTCTCCAAACGGCCCCGCCTGGCACAACCTATGCCCAGGCGGGGCCGTTTATGCGGAGATCAGGCGACGGTGTAGCTGCCCCGGACCAGCAGCTTGGTGGTGCCGGCCGTGGCGCGGACGCCCCGGCCCTCAATGGTCATCATGTACAGGTGGTTCTGGACCAGCGCACTGCCGTTGTTCAGCGCTGTGGCTGCGGTCTCGTCAATGAGACCGGGGCTGGAGGGAGAAACGCACACAGCCGTTCCCACTCGCAGCATTACCTCACAGCCGATGTCCCCAGTGAGGACTTGTCCGCTGGTGAGGGTCACCACAGTGAAATTGGACGCGGCACCGGCTCCGCTGCCTGCCGAAATGCCCAACTGGGCATTCCGGGCGGCGATCTTCTGGTCCACCCGCTCCATGATGGAGTCCATGAACGTCTCGTTCAAGTAGCTCAGGGTCACCAGCGGGTCGTCGGAGGAGCCGGCCTCCGCCGCCGCGGTAATCGTCACGTTCAAGGCGCCGCAGAGCACCAGCAATGCCAGCAGCCGCAGATACCATCTGTTCTTTTTCATGCGCTTATGTACCTCCGTATTGATTGTCGGATCTGAAAAATCGGTACCCCTGAAAAGGGCGGAACGCCCTTTTCAGGAGGACCCTTCGATCAAACCACGCATTTCCGGGCGGCCAGGAGACGGCTTCCGCCGCAGCGCCCGGCCTGTGTATTGCCGAAGAAACGGATCTCTCAAACCATCTGGTCGTGGGGCAGTCCGAAGCTGACCGCGATGGCCAGATCGACCTTCTCCATCACATTCTCCTCCACATGGCCCATCTTTTCCCGCAGGCGCTTTTTGTCCAGGGTGCGCACCTGCTCCAGCAGGACCACCGAATCCCGGCTCAGGCCGCAGCTGTGGTCCACGGGAAGGTCGATATGTGTCGGCAGCTTGGCCTTCCCGGTCTGGGAAGTGATGGCCGCCGCGATCACAGTGGGACTGTACCGGTTGCCGGTGTCGTTCTGAATGATCAGAACCGGCCGGACACCACCCTGCTCACTGCCCACCACAGGGCTGAGATCGGCATAGTAGATCTCTCCACGTCTGACATTGGTATCCACAAAGTCCACACTCCGCCGGAAGAAGTACCCGCCGCAGCGGGTCAACTTCATTCTCCCACGCAGCCGCCGGATTTATACGCCGCCGGGGAAAATCCCTGACCGGCGCTGCCCCCGCATCATCCTATGCCTGAGCTGTGCCGGCGGTTCGCACCTTGGCGGAGCGGCGGAGCAGACGCATCAGCAGCGAGACGCAGCACTCCACCACGGCGGCCAGCAGCAGGGAGATGAGGATGGTGCCGCCCACCGTCAGAGGGAAGTAGTTCAGCTGATCCGTCACCGAGGGGACGGCGGCTTTCAGCATGGTGTACAGGTAGTTGTCCGGTATCCACGACACCAGATAAGCACCGAGGGTCAGCTTGGAGAGATAGCCGGTAAAACGTGCAATGGAAGTAGGGGGGGGTGGAATATCGGATGGAGTTCAGAAGAAGAAATACCAGCACCGTGTCCACCACGTTTTGCAGGCTCCCCCAGTCGCACCAGCTGCCCCAGACGAAGGGGATGCCCTGATTGCGCCAGACGTTGTAGCCGCCGAAGCACAGCACTGCCAGCAGCAGAAGGGCCGCCAGC
>NZ_CAKVVF010000140.1:0-1955 GCF_934833455.1 Oscillibacter sp. KLE 1728 | reverse complement strand
GGGGGGTTTGGTGGAGGGGTGTGTGGGTACACAACCCTGGACCATGAGACCGCGCCCGGGCGATGGCGGGCCCGCTTCACTGTGTCCAGTGGGAAGTTACAGGTTCTTCTCGTAGGACTCGATCATCTTCTTGACCATCTGGCCGCCGACGGAGCCGGCCTCACGAGAGGACAGGTCGCCGTTGTAGCCTTCCTTCAGGTTGACGCCCACCTCGGCGGCAGCCTCCATCTTGAACTTATCCATAGCCGCACGGGCCTCGGGAACGTTGATCTTATTGCTATTCTTGCTAGACATAATTGAATCTCCTTTTCATCATACATTTGTTGCGTGTGGGTTACTGGGTATCGCGAGCATAGTTTGACTCCGGGACGGGAGAATATGCGGTTTTTCTGGCGGAAAAATTTGTTGGCAGGGACGTCTTGGAGAAAAATGTCATAGATTTGTTACCCATCGGAAGGGCGGATTATGATATAATCTCAAAAAAACAAAGGGAGGCACTGGCGATGGAGGGCATCTGCGGGCGAATGTGCGACGCATGTACCTGGAAAGAGCAGCTGGACTGTCCCGGCTGTCAGGATGGGCCGGGGCGCCGGTTTTCCGGCGGCTGTCCCATTGCGGACTGCTGCCGGGAGAAGGGGCATACGGCATGTGTGACCTGCACCTTTTCTACCGGCTGTGCCCTGCGGCGAAGAGATATGCCCCAGAACCGGCTGTGGGCCGTGGAGGCAGAGCGGGAGCGCCGGGCGCGGCTGGACCGGAATGCCCCTGTGCTGGCCAAGTGGCTGTGGCTGCTGTTCTGGTTGGTGATTCCCAGTGTTTTCAGCAACATTCTGACCATGGATACTGTGGCGGGAGCGTTTCCAACTGCCGGAGTCGTTGGAAATGTGCTGGCATTTCTGATTTCCCTGGCCTATGGTGTCCTTTTGTGGCAGCTGCGGGAGGCGGCAGGCCGGTACCGCACGGCGGCCCTGTGCTATTTGGCTGGCGGCATCATCAGCGGTGTGCTGCTGCTTCCGACGATTCCGGAGGGGAACTGGCTGTGGTGGCTGCTCTCCCTACCGGTCATGGTGCTGGAGCTCTGTGCCGCATATCAGGAGTTTTATGCCCATGCAGAGGTTTTGGAGGAGCTTGACCCGGAGCTGGCGGGGAAGTGGCGGCTGCTTTGGAAATGGTGGATCGGCCTGCTGCTGGGGTTGCTTGGATGCATCTTCCTGGCATTGATTTCGGCAATTCTGGGTCTTCTGGCGATACTGGCGGACGCCATCGGCCTGTTGGTGGTGGGGATCGTGAAGCTGGTCTATCTCTACCGGACAGCAAAGCGGTTCCGGGAATATCAGCCGGCGGCACTGCAGAAGGAGGTTCTATGAGATTATTGTTCAGACAGCGGCTGTTCTCCTGGTTTGACAGCTATGACATCTACGACGAGGCGGGGAACACCGTCTACACTGTGGAGGGAAAGCTGGCCTGGGGACACTGCCTCCACATTTTGAATGCGGCGGGAGACCACATCGGCACGGTGCGGGAGCAGGTGCTGACCTTTCTGCCCAAATTTGAATTGTACGTCCAGGATCAGTATGTGGGCTGCATCCAAAAGGAATTCACATTTTTCACGCCGAAATTTGACATCGACTGCAACGGCTGGCGTGTGGAGGGCGACTTCCTGGAGTGGGATTACCGGGTGACGGAGGCCTGCGGGGCGCAGGTGGCGTCCATCCACAAGGAGCTGCTCCACTGGACGGACACTTACGTGATCGACGTGGCGGACCCGGGCAGCGCGCTGTGCGTACTGATGCTGGTGCTAGCCATCGACGCGGAGAAGTGCTCCCGGAACTGAGCGCCGCCCAAGAATGAATGTAAAGCTCGCCGCCCGAAAGGGCGGCGTGCTTTACAGACTGCGGATGTGGTTTTGGATGAGGGAACCCACCGTGTCGGCGAACTGGTCCAGGGAACGGATG
>NZ_CAKVVF010000139.1:0-2377 GCF_934833455.1 Oscillibacter sp. KLE 1728 | reverse complement strand
CGTTTGCGATCTCATGGGGGTCGGTGATGACGGTGGTGGTGCCGTGGGGCAGCACGGCCTTCACGAACTCCTTGGGAGAGACCAGGGAGCTCTCCAGATGGATGTGGGCATCCAGAAAGCCGGGCAGGACGATTTTACCCGTGCAGTCCTCCTCTACCGTGCCGGAGTATTGGCCCATGCCCACGATCAGCCCCTCTGCCACGGCGATGTCCGCATGACAGAGCTCGTTGGAGAAGACGTTGACATAGGTGGCGTTCTTCAGCACCAGGTCCGACGGCTCCCGCCCGGCGGCGGCGTTGATGATGCGGCGCTTTTTCAGCAGCTTCCGGTTGATCTTGCCAGCGTAGCTCTCAGACATAGAACCACTCCTTTTATTTAGATTTTAAGCCATTATCCAGACTTATAGAAAATATAAATCAGGATAATGGCATCTGGTTAAGGAGAGTATACGCCCAAATCCGGTATTTGTCCACAGAAAACGGAAGAAAATTTTTGCGCGGCAGCAGTCGCGGATGCAACTGCATAAAATGGCGGCTTCTGGTAAACTTATTCCATCAAGAGAAACATGCGGGATGTCCGGCGGCGGATCCGCCAGAAAGGAAATCAATATGGACAACAAGGCATATCAGAAGATGGACTACGCCCTTTGTCTGCTCTCTGCGGCAGCGGACGGCAAGCGCCACGGCTGCATCGTCAACTCCTTCCACCAGGTGACCTCTTCCTTCCCGCCCAAGTTCACCGTGGCGGTGAACAAGGACCACGAGACCTGCAAGGCCATTCAGGCGGCGGGGAGCTTCTCCGTTACCCTGTTGGGTGCGGACGCGCCGGGGGAGATCATCGACCTGTTCGGCTACAAGTCCGGCCGGGTGACGGACAAGTTCGCTGGCCGGGCGGCGGAGACCGACAGCAACGGCAATCCATACCTGAAGGAGCACATGGTCTCCCGCATCGCATGCAAGGTGGTGGACCAGATGGAGATCGGCAGCTTCCTCCTTTTCGTGGGCCAGGCCACAGAGGCGGAGGTGTTGGGAGACGGGAGGGTGCTGACCCTCCAGGCCTATACGGACCGGGGCAAGGCCACTCCGCCCACTGCCACCGTGTACCGCACGGTAGAGATCAACGGCTACCGCTGCACTGTCTGCGGTTATGTCTATGAGGGAGAATCCCTGCCGCCGGATTTCCGCTGCCCCTTGTGTCACGCCCCGGCGGAGAAATTTGTGAAGATCGAGAAATAAAGGACAAGCCCCGCGCCGGGACGGTGCGGGGTTTGCTTTTTGGATAGGCTGTATGGTACAGTGGGAAAAAGGAGGCGGCGGATATGAAAATACTTGCCTGCGGGCTTCTTTCGGCCATGCTGCTGGCCGGTACAGCGGCGGCGCTGGAATCAATCAGCCAACCCATTGCCACCAGCGGATACACTTACTATGCCATCCGAGCGGACGGCGCCCTGCTGGCCTGGGGAGACAGCTTCCACGGCGCGGTGGGCCCCACGGACCAGGACCCGCTGCCCTGGGAGGAGGCCAATGTCCTGCTGGAGAATGCCCGGTATGTGGACGCGGGGTTTATCACGGCCGCCGCCATTGACGAGGATGGGACCCTCTGGGGCTGGGGCGGCCACGCGGGCCGGACCTTCGGCGAGGAGGAGCCGTACCGGCTGCTGGAGGACGTGGTGTCCGTGTCAGTCGGGGAGACGGAATGTTCTGCCCTGTGCGCTGACGGGACGGTGTGGACCTGGGGCGCCCGGTCCGGAGTGTCCCTGGAGGAACATCAGGATGATCCCTACTATCCGCCCACCCAGGTACTGGACCAGGTGGTTCAGCTGTTTGGGGATTTGGCGGTGAAGGAGGATGGGACGCTGGTGCGGGTCTGGTTTGACGGGGATACCTGTACCGCGGCACCTTTGATGGAACATGTGGCCGCTGTGGGCAGTCTGTACTGCGGAATTCAGGACCCTGCCATGCTGGTCCAGGGGCAGGATGGCAGTCTCTGGCGTGTGCCCTGGGAGAATAATCTGTCGGATACAGTCCAGTGGCAGTCCCTGGGCCAGCCGGAAAAACTGCTGGAGGATGTGGTGCAGTTCACCAGATGTACCGCTGTGACGGCGGACGGAACTCTCTGGGCCTGGGGCAGCGACCGCCCGGCCATGCTGCGGGACGGTCTGGTGGACCCGGAGGACCCCTATGACACGGAGGCCTGTGACGGCATTGTGCGGATCACGAACGGTGTGGTTTGTGCCGTCCCCTGCAGCGACCGGACCCTGGCGGTGTTGGCGGACGGCTCCCTGTGGCAGTTCCCCAGCGCCGGGTTTCTCCCGGAGTGGGAGACGTCACCGGACCGGAGCCCCGCTGCGCCGGAAAAGCTGCTGGACCAGGTCCGG
>NZ_CAKVVF010000138.1:1466-2865 GCF_934833455.1 Oscillibacter sp. KLE 1728 | reverse complement strand
CACCAGATCTCCATCGTAGAACACCACCGCCTGCCCCGGGGTGACGGCCCGCTGAGGCTCTGTGAACACCATGCGGATGCGGCCGCCGGGCAGCGGTTCCACTGTGGCGGCAGCTTCCCGCTGGCTGTACCGGGTCTTGGCGGTGACGGACAGGGGGCGGTCCGGCTCCGGTACGGAGAGCCAGTTCACCCGCTCCGCCGTCAGCTCCCGGGTGTAGAGGCGGTTGTCCTCCCCTAGGATCACGGCATTCCGGTCCGGGTCCTTCCCCAGCACGTACAGCGGCGCGTTGGCGCTGACGCCCAGCCCTTTCCGCTGGCCGATGGTATAGCATTCCATTCCCCTGTGGCGGCCCAGCACACGGCCTTCTGAGTCCAGGAAGTCACCGGGGACGGGCTCCACGCCGCCATACTGCCGCAAAAACGACACATAGTCCCCATCCGGCACAAAGCAGATGTCCTGGCTGTCGGCCTTCTGGGCGTTGGACAGGCCGTTGGCGGCCGCCAGGGCCCGCAGGGCAGGCTTTTCATAGTCTCCCACCGGCAGCAGCAGATGGGCCAGCTGGTGCTGGGTCAACTGATAGAGGAAGTACGTCTGGTCCTTCCGTCGATCCGCGCCCCGCAGCAGCTGCCAGCGGCCGGAGGGCGTATCGAGGCGGACTCTGGCGTAATGGCCGGTGGCCATGGCGTCCGCGCCCTGGTCCAGCGCCCAGTCCAGCAGGGCGCCGAACTTGATCTCCCGGTTGCAGTCAATGCAGGGATTGGGTGTGCGGCCGTGGGTGTAGGCCCACACAAACCGGTCCATGACCCGCTCGCGGAACAGATCGCACAGGTCCAGCACCACATGGGGAATCCCCATGCCGGCGGCCACGGCGCGGGCTGTCTCGATATCATCCGCAGAGCCGCACAGGCCCGGGCGGTCCTTATAGGGATGCAGGCGCAGCGTCACGCCGGTGACATTATAGCCGGCCTGCCGCAGCAGCAGCGCCGCTGCGGCGCTGTCCACGCCGCCGCTCATGGCCACAAATACACGCTGGGACATAAATGGGTTCCTCCTGAAAAGGCCGACGGAGCGCCGGTCGTGTTATTGGGCTATTGTAGCCGATTTCCGGAAAAAAGGAAAGCCGCTTCTGCGAAAAAAACCGACCCCAGCCGGAGCCAGGGTCAGTCCAGATGGCGCTGGGAGAAAGCCTGGGGGGGCAAGGCGTCCGCCAGGGCCAGGAGGAGCGGATTGAAGCCGCCGTTGTAATCGAACTTCACGTCCGACACGTCCGCAGTCCCGCATCGCCGGTCCGGCAACGACAGGGTGAAGCGGGACCCCTGCCCCGGCCGGGACTCGGCAATCATGGTGCCGCCGTGGCGCTCTGCGATGTGCTGGCAGAGAGGCAGTCCCAGGCCCAGGC
>NZ_CAKVVF010000138.1:0-1456 GCF_934833455.1 Oscillibacter sp. KLE 1728 | reverse complement strand
CGCCATCGCATCGTCGTGAAGGTAGCGGTCGAACAGGAAGGGGATCTGGTCCTCCTGGATACCGCAGCCGGTGTCGGACACGGACAGGCGGACCCATCGGTTGATGAATTTCAGCTCCACGGTCACCGCGCCTCCGGCGGGGGTAAACTTCAGGGCATTGGAGAGCAACTGGTAGAGCAGCAGCTCGATGGAGGGCTGGTGAAAAGCGCAGGTGTGGCAGTCCGCAGCGCTCCGGAATTCCAGCTGGACCTTTTTGAGCGCAAACAGACCCTGAGCCCCGGCACAGACCGCACGGACCGTCTCCGTCAAATCCCGGTCCCGGACGGGGAGGGGCGCGTCCTGCCCCAGCTCTCCCGCCGCCGTCAGATTGTTCACCAGCCGCAGCAGGCGGTAGTAGCTCTGATCCAGCAGGGAAGCTGTGGAATCCAGCGCCGGATCCCCCTCCCGCCGGATGGCAGGCGCCAGCTGGGCGGCCGCCAAGTGCAGGTTTCCCAACACGCTGCGCAACTGGGCGGCGATGTTGGGGAACACAACGGAGAAGTCAAATTGCTCTGCTTCCATAGGCGCATCCTTTCAGCTGGGATTCTCTCTTGTAGCATATACGGGGAGGGGCTTTCAAACCGTGGAAAAGCCTGCCTCGAACACCAATAGGATAGCAAAAAAGGGATGCAAAGACAAGGTCTTTGTCGAAAAAGGGGGAAAATTGTCGAAGTCCGGCAGACACGGCCGAACAGAAGTCCAGTCTGTGCAAAACGGACAACAAATCTTGCGTTTTATATGCGCAATTTTACGCAAAATTGCGGTGACATTTTCCGGTAATATGGTATAATGAGGACAACATCCGCTGCGGCGGAATACGGAATACAGGAAGGAATGGGAACATGGCGATCAAAGTGGGAATCAACGGATTTGGCCGGATCGGCCGCGTGGCACTGCGGATCATGGTGGAGCGCGGCAGCGCCACCTATCAGATGTGCGGCATCAACCTGCGGAACGCGGACCTGGACTACATGGTCTATCAGGTGAAGTACGACTCCGTGTTCAAGACCTTTCAGGGCACGGTGGAGCGGGACGACCGTCACCTGATTATCAACGGCAAGAAGATCCGGGTTTACAGTGAAGACGACGCCGCCAACATCCCCTGGGACGACTGCGGCGCCGAGTACATCATCGAGTCCACGGGCGCCTACTGCACCACGGAAAAGGCCTCCGCCCACTTCCGGCACGGGGCGAAAAAGGTCATCATCTCCGCCCCGGCCAAGGACGACATCACGCCCACCTTTGTCATGGGAGTGAACCACAAGCGGTACACCCCGGAGATGGACGTGGTCTCCAACGCCTCCTGCACCACCAACTGCCTGGCCCCCATGACCAAGGTCATCAACGACACCTTCGGCATCGAGCAGGCGCTGATGTCCACCATCCACGCCGCCACCGCCAAGCAGAAGGCTGTGGA
>NZ_CAKVVF010000137.1:0-3021 GCF_934833455.1 Oscillibacter sp. KLE 1728 | reverse complement strand
TTCCCTGGAGCAGGTCGGTGCCGTCCTGCTGGCCCTGGTGATTCTCTTCGCGGCAGGACACCTCTGGTATGCACTGGTGGAGATGGTGAAGGATGCTATTGCCCGCCGCTTTTTTTCCGGAAAACGGGAGCCCTGGCATCCCCTTCCGCCGGATGAGGGCGATTCCGGCGACGGTCCGCCCGGTACTGTTTGACGGCGGCCTCTTCTTGCGGTATAATAAAACCAACAAGGAGAGGAGGGTTCTCTATGAAAACCATCATCACCATCGGCCGGCAGTTTGGCAGCGGCGGCAAGGAGATCGGCATCCGCGTGGCCAAGGAGCTGGGCATTCCCTTCTATGACAAGGAGCTGCTGCAGGAGGCCGCCAAGAAGAGCGGCCTGTGCGAGAAGATTTTTGAAAACTTCGACGAGCGGCCCAAGAGCCTCCTGTACTCCATCGCCATGGATTCCTATATGTTTGCCCTGCCCGGCAGCGGTGTGGGTGACTCTCTGGAACAACAGGTGTATCTGGCGACTTTCAACACCATCCAGCACATCGCGGACCAAGGGCCCTGCGTTATCATCGGCCGGTGCGCGGACTACGCCCTGGCGGACTATCCCAACCACCTGAGCCTGTTTATCAGCGCACCCCTGGAGGTCCGTATCCAGCGCGTGGCCCAGCGGCAGAACCTCACGCCGGAGAAGGCCCGCCAGCTGATCCTCAAGACCGACAAGCGCCGGGCGTCCTATTACGAGTACTATTCCTCCAAGAAGTGGGGCAGTGTGGACAGCTACCACTTCTGCATCGATTCCAGCTATCTGGGCCTGGGCCGGACCGTGGAGCTGATCCAGGCCATGGTGGCCCACAAGGAGCATCCGATCCCCAGCCCCACGGAGGAGGATCCCACCCGTCCCCGGACGTAAGCGCCGCAAAACACGGAGGGACCGGAGCCGCACAGGCTCCGGTCCCGTTTTCCTGTTCAGAGAGGATAACTCCTGGGCAGGCACGGCGGCTCACGCCGCACCGGGTCATGGCCGATGGTCCAGATCCCGGTAGAAGCGGAAGGCATCCTCGAATTTCCCCTGGGCGTAGGTGCCCACATCGGCGCAGTAGGCCTCATAGGCCGCCAGAAGGCGCTCCGCCTCCGGCGTCAGCACCGCGCCGCCGCCGTGGGCACCTCCGATGGTGGAGGAGAGCAGCTTGCACCCAAACACTGTCTCAGCTGTGCGGATGATACGCCACGCCTTGGAGTAGGCCATTTCCATAGAGGCGGCTCCGGCCCGGAGGGAGTGGTGCTCCCGCACCCGCTGCAGCAGGGTGGCGATGCCGGGGCCGAAGCAGCGCTGGTCATCGTCGCTGTAAATTCGCAGCGTCACTTTCAAATGGAGCTCATTCTGTGCCATAGGGCGCCTCCTCTGTTTCTGTCCCAATCCCCCGCCGGGACCGTCCGGACACCCATCCGGGGCCCGACCTGCCGGGCGAGACCCCAATAGGCTGAGGACAGGGGTGCCGGGGTCCCGGACGGGAGATCATGTCCCTCCGAAGCGATATTCTGCTTCTATCATATCACAGGATTTGCGGTTTGCAAACCTGGAAAAATGTGATACAATCCAATGCAGGGGAGTGACCCGCTCTGTGCGGGAAGGAGGAACTATTATGGAGAAAATCAGACTGGGCCGTACCGGCCTGCTGGTGACCAAGACGGCGTTCGGTGCCCTGCCCATCCAGCGGATTTCCAAGGCGGATGCAGTGAAGCTGGTCCGCCGGGCCTGTGAGGCGGGAATCAACTATTTCGACACCGCGAATATGTACACTGACAGCGAGGAAAAACTGGGAGAGGCCCTCCACGACGTGCGGCAGAACGTGGTGATTTCCACCAAGAGCGGCGGAGGAGACAAAAAGACGGTCCAGGCCCACATTGAGCAGAGCCTCCGCAGCCTGCGGACGGATTACATCGACCTGTTCCAGTTCCACAATCCGGCGGTGCTGCCGGATATCCATGACCCGGACGGGCCCTTTGCCGCCGCACTGGAGGCCAAGCAGAAGGGCTACATCCGCCACATCGGCATCACCAACCATCGGCTGAAGGTGGCCCACGAGGCCATTGAGTCCGGCAATTTTGAGACGCTGCAGTTCCCCTTCTGCTATCTGGCCACGGAGAAGGACCTGGAGCTGGTGGAGCTGTGCCGGGAGCACGACATGGGCTTCATCGCCATGAAGGGCCTCTCCGGCGGCCTGCTGAACAATGCGGAGGCCTGCTACGCCTTTATGCAGGAGCATCCAGACGTGGTGCCCATCTGGGGCATCCAGCATGAGTGGGAGCTGGACCAGTGGCTGGAGCTGACGGAGCGGAATCCCCGCATGACGCCGGAGCTCCAGGCGGTGATCGACCACGACCGGACGGAGCTGTCGGGGGACTTCTGCCGCTCCTGCGGCTACTGCCTGCCCTGCGCCGCCGGCATCGACATCCCCCAGGCGGCCCGGATGGCCCAGCTGCTGCGGCGGGCACCCTATAAGCCCTATCTGAGCGACGAGTGGCGGGAGAAGATGCACCAGATCAAAAACTGCATCCACTGCAACGCCTGCAAGTCCCGCTGTCCCTATGGGCTGGACACCCCGGCCCTGCTGCAGAAGCAGCTGGCGGACTACGACGCGTTTTACGCCGCCCATCACAACGACTGAAAAGGAGAACCCCAGATGCTCTTCCGCAATGAGGAGTCCAGCCTGAGGCTGGATATCGTGAACTATGAATTTCCGCCGGACGGCGGCGACCCCACCAGTGACGACCGGAACTGGCTGGTGCTCCGGGCCACCTGGAACAAGGAGGACGGAGACGTGGTGAAGGATTCCAACAGCTGCCTGCTGACCCACGAGCTCCAGAGCATGAGCGCCGGGCTGAAAGTGCTGAAGGCTGGAATCCGGGATGTGTACGTCAGTGACTTTCAGGAGAACTTTTACTTCTCCGTCGGCGCCCGGGCATTGGGAGACGGGACCTTTGAAGTGGTGGTGTCCTTCTATCTGCCCAACACCATGGATGGGGA
>NZ_CAKVVF010000136.1:0-3047 GCF_934833455.1 Oscillibacter sp. KLE 1728 | reverse complement strand
CACAGGCACCACGGAGCCAACGATAGATCTGGCGGAGCGGTACGCTGCCGTCCTGATGAAATTTCAGTAGATCAGCGGAGAGGGGGAGAGGAGAATGGGCGCTGAAAACAGACATGGGCAGAGCTCCTATCGGAAGAGCTGCCCCATCAGCATCTACGACGTGGCGGCGGTGGAGACCTGGCTGGAGGACCTGGCCCGCAAGGGGGAGAACCCCGTCTGCTTCACGGGCAGCCGGGTGGACCTGTTGCTGGACGAACCGTGGGAGTGCCGCTTCCGGCTCCAGCCCCTCCAAAGGTGGAAAGAGGCTTTGGACCCGGAGCGGGTGGAGGCATACCGGAGCATGGGCTGGCGGCTGGTGGGGCAGCTGGGGCCCTTCTGGGTCTGGCGGTGCGATGACCCGAATGCCCCGGAGCTGGACACGGACCCGGTGGTCCAGGGAGAGGGATACCGATACTTAAAGCGGCGGATGATCTTCCGCACAGTGGGGGGCGGGCTGATCTGGCTGGCAATGACGGCGTATTTCATCCTGGCGGTGGCGCTTTCGGTTGCTTCTCTGGAGAACATCCTGAGAAACGCCAGCTGGCTGGGCTTTGTAGCCGCGCCGCTGGTGGCTGCGGCGCTGCTGACCATCTTGGGGATGCAGCTCTGGCTGGATGCCCGGAACACCTGGCGGCTGTGGAAGACTCTGACGGCGGGCGTCCCGCTGGAGAGGCCCAAGCCATACCGCCGTCAGCTGCGGCTGGGACAGCTGGCGTGGGGCGCTGCACTGGTCATATCTGTGCTGAATCTGGTGGTCAGCATTCAGAATCTGGACGGCAATCCCTCTGGTTGGGACCATGCGGCGCGGACGGTTTATGAAGCGGGGGAACGTCCGCCGGTGCAGATGGTTCTGGCGGACCTGACAGCCCTGGACGGCCTGGAGCCTTTGCGGACAGAGGTGCAGGAAAAATCCCTTCCCATCGCGCCGGAGATGTACGCTGCCCGCCAGTCTGCGGTGCTGCCCGACGGGGAGCAGGCTTTTCTCCAGACCGCGTATTACCGTATGCTGACAGCCGGATTGGCCCGGACCCTGACGGCAGAGCTGGCCGAGAATCGGGCCGGCTTTCTGGACAGCCGGCCGGAACTGCCGCTGGACCCAATAGAGGCCCCGGCTCTGGACGGCTTCTGGTGGGCAGAGGAGGCGGACGGAATCGGAAGTCCTGAACAATTCGCCGTGCTCCGGCAGGGAAAACAGGTTCTTACCCTTTGGTACACCGGCTCTGCGGACCTGCGGACAGAGACGGCGTATCTGACCTCTTTGCTGGAGAAATGACACGCCGCCCCCGTCAAGAAATCCCTCGCCGCCTCATACACTGTTCACCAGGGAGGGGGCCGAGGGATGGATGCCTATGATTGGAGCACAGGAGTCTACGCCACAGCGGTGGCCATGGCAAAATGCATGACCACGGAGGAGCTGTCCCGCACGGCGATCCTGCTGACCCAGCTGGGCACCACTCTGGGTACCCTGGCGGCCCTGCGGCAGATGGAGGAGGGCGGTACAGGAGCCGTCACGGAGGTTTGAAGAACAGCAGAAACCCGGCGGGGGACCTGAAAGGTCCCCCGCCGGGGGTTGTGATCGCTTTATTTAAGCACGTCCCCGAGATCCAGCGTGACGGTGCCGTCCTCCAGGACAAAGGCGGGGATGCCGATGCCGCCGTTTTTCTTGACGGCCTCATAGTGGGGATCGCTGTCCCGCAGGGCCAGATAGGCCTTCAGGTCCGGCAGGCTGGCGGAGAGATTCTTGAACTCGATCTCCGCCTTGGCATCGGACAGGCGGTTCAGGGCGTACAGGGTGTCGGGGCACAGGTGGCTTCCAATGACAGTGACTTTCATCTGATACCTCCGTTACTTCAGCGCGATGGCTTCGATCTCGCAGAGCACGCCCTTGGGCAGCTCCCGCACGGCCACGCAGCTGCGGGCGGGCTTGGAGGTGAAATACCTGGCGTACACCTCGTTGAAGGCGGCGAAGTCGCCCATATCCGCCAGAAAGCAGGTGGTCTTGACAACTTTGTCAAAGCCGGAACCGGCAGCCTCCAAGATGGCGCCCACGTTTTTGCAGCTCTGCTCCGCCTGGGCGGAGATACCTTCGGGGGTAGTGCCCGTGGCGGGGTCCACCGGGATCTGACCGGAGGTGATGACCAGATCTCCAAAGGCGTAGCCCTGGGAATAGGGGCCGATGGCGCCGGGGGCGTTCTTGGTTTCAATGACGTTCATGTGAAAAACTCCTTATTCTAAAATTGGATAGCTGATAAAATCAATCTGGAAAGCGCTGGAATCAGGCGGTCTCCTTCTTGGCGGCCACAGCCTTCACGAGCCAGTCCTTGCCCTCCACCAGACGGGTGACGATCATGGAGGCGATGGTGTCGCCGGAGGAGTTCAGGCAGGTGGCGGCAGGGTCGAAGATGAAGCCCAGGGTGGCGATGATGGGGAATGCCTCGGCGGGGAAGTTGAACATGCTGACAATCAGCATCTCGCCCACCAGGCCGCCGCCGGGAGCGCCGGAGAGCACAAAGGCGGAGAGAATGGCCACAACGATGGCCATGGCATAGGTCTCCGCACCGACGAAGTCCTTGCCGAAGACGCCGTACAGGAAGGCGATCTTCACGATGGAACTGAGGACGGAGCCGTCCATGTGCATGGTGCAGCCCATGGGCAGCACCAGGTCGCTGACGTCCTTGGGCACGCCGATGTTGTCACAGGCCTCCTTGTTGACCGGAATGGTGGCGGCGGAGGACTGGGTGGCAAAGGCTGTGATGGCAGGCGGGAAGATGTTCTGGATCATCATCCGGACGCCCAGCTTGCCGCCGGCCAGGAAGGCATATAGCGGGAAGAAGATCACCGCATAGAGCAGGCACAGGGGATAGTAGACCAGCATGGACCGGCCGTAGTCACCCACGATCTCTGGACCATAGGTGGCAACCAAATTGGCAAAGTAGGCGCCCAAACCGATGGGAGCGATGAACATGATGACGCCCACGAACTTCATGATGATGTCATTCAGGTTGTTC
>NZ_CAKVVF010000135.1:0-3195 GCF_934833455.1 Oscillibacter sp. KLE 1728 | reverse complement strand
GTGGTGTACATCGCCCGCCGGTTTGAAAATACCGGCGTGAATATCGAGGACCTCATTTCCATTGGTACCATCGGGCTCATCAAGGCGGTAGGTACCTACCGCACGGATAAGAATATCAAGCTGGCTACCTACGCCTCCCGGTGCATTGAAAATGAAATTCTGATGTATCTTCGGAAGAACGCGGGCCGCAGGGCGGAGGTCTCTTTTGACGAGCCGCTGAACACGGACTATGACGGAAACGAGCTGCTGCTCTCCGATGTGCTGGGGACGGAGGCGGACACCGTGATGCGTCCCATTGAGGACGATGTGGATCTGAGCCTGCTGGCGGCGGCGCTGGACACCCTCACTCCCCGGGAGCGGGAGATCATCACGCTGCGCTTCGGCCTCGGCGGGCGGCGGGAGCAGACACAGAAGGAGGTGGCCGACCAGATGGGAATTTCCCAGAGCTACATTTCCCGGCTGGAAAAGCGCATTATCCAGCGGCTGAAGAAGGAAATTCTGCGGCTGTCCTGAGCCTTGATATTGACTTTGCCCTGGTTCGGTGGTATAATGCCGACAATCAAACGCAAGGATGCGGAGCAGTAGCGGCCAGGGACAGTCAAGAGAGAGGGCGGTTGGGTGCAAGCCCCCCTGAACCGGCAGTGAAGTCGCCGCGGAGCGGCCGGACCGAACAGGAGAGTAAGCCCGGACGGAGACATCCCGTTAAAAGGTCGAGTGTCACGCGGAAATGCGTGAAATTCAGGTGGTACCACGGACTGTTTGTTCGCCCTGAGCCTTTTTGGCTCAGGGCTTTTTTATTTGAAAGTCGGAAATACCGTGAAATAAAGGAGAATCAACATGAACAAAGAACTGCCAAAGGTGTATGAGCCCCAGCAGGTGGAGTCCCGCGTCTATCAGATGTGGGAGGATCATGACTGCTTCAAGGGCGTGGAGGACTCCAAGAAGAAGCCCTTCTCCATCGTCATGCCGCCCCCCAACGTCACGGGCCAGCTCCACATGGGCCACGCGCTGGACTGCACCCTGCAGGACATCCTGACCCGCTTCAAACGGATGCAGGGCTACGCCGCCCTCTGGGTCCCCGGCACCGACCACGCCGGCATCGCCACCCAGATCAAGGTGGAGGAAGAGCTGCGGGTCAAGGAGGGCAAGACCCGCTATGACCTGGGCCGGGAGAAGTTCCTGGAGCGGGTCTGGAAGTGGAAGGAGGAGTACGGCAACCGCATCGTCCAGCAGCAGAAGAAGATGGGCGTTTCCTGCGACTGGAGCCGCGCCCGCTTTACCATGGACGAGGGCTGCTCCAAGGCCGTCCGGGAGACCTTCTGCGAGCTGTATGACAAGGGCCTCATCTACAAGGGCAGCCGCATCATCAACTGGTGCCCCCACTGCGTCACCGCCCTGTCTGACGCCGAGGTGGAGTATGTGGATAAGCCCGGCCACCTGTGGTATATCCGCTATCCTCTGGCGGACGGCTCCGGCGATATCGTAGTCGCTACCACCCGTCCCGAAACCATGATGGGCGACACCGGCGTGGCCGTGAACCCCAACGATGAGAAGTTCAAGCACCTGATCGGCAAGAAGTGCATCCTGCCTATTATGAACCGGGAGATCCCCATTGTGGGCGACGAGTACTGCGAGATCGGCTTCGGCACCGGCGCCGTGAAGATGACCCCCGCCCACGACCCCAACGACTTTGAGGTGGGTCTGCGGCACAATCTGGAGGTCATCCGGGTCATTGCCGATGACGGTCACATCAACGAAAACGGCGGCCCCTACAACGGCATGGACCGCTACGAGTGCCGCAAGGCCATCGTAAAGGATCTGGAGGAGCAGGGCTATCTGGTGAAGGTGGAGCCTTACAACCACAATGTCGGCACCTGCTACCGCTGCCACAATGACGTGGAGCCCCTGATCTCTGCCCAGTGGTTCGTGAAGATGGAGCCTCTGGCTAAGGAGGCCCTGCGGGTGGTGAACGAGGGCGAAGTGAAATTTGTCCCCGAGCGCTTCTCCAAGACCTATACCAACTGGATGGAAAACTGCCATGACTGGTGCATTTCCCGTCAGCTCTGGTGGGGCCATCAGATCCCCGCGTGGACCTGCGAGGACTGCGGCCACATCAACGTGAAGAGAGAGGATCCCACCGCCTGCGAAAAGTGCGGCAGCACCCACCTGACCCGGGAGGAGGACGTGCTGGACACCTGGTTCTCCTCCGCTCTGTGGCCCTTCTCCACGCTGGGCTGGCCGGAGCAGACCGCCGACCTGAACTACTGGTATCCTACCAGCGTCATGGTCACCGGCTATGACATCATTTTCTTCTGGGTGGCCCGAATGATCTTCTCCGGCTGCGAGCAGATGAAGAAGATCCCCTTCCACACCGTTTTGATCCATGGCCTGGTGCGGGATGACAAGGGCCGCAAGATGTCCAAGTCTCTGGGCAACGGCATCGACCCCCTGGAAATGGCGGAAAAGTACGGCGCGGACGCGCTGCGCTTCAACCTCATCACCGGCAACTCCCCCGGCAACGATACCCGGTTCTACACCGAAAAGTGCGAGGCCATGCGGAACTTCGCCAATAAGATCTGGAACGCCAGCCGCTTCGTGATGATGAACCTCACCATCGACCGTTACGACCTGCCCGCTGCCGACAAGCTGGAGCGGGAGGACAAGTGGGTCCTCAGCAAGCTGAACCGGCTGGTGAAGGAGGTCACCGAGAATCTGGACAGCTTCGAGATCGGTGTGGCCTCCGCCAAGGTCTATGACTTCATCTGGGACACCTACTGCGACTGGTATATCGAACTGACCAAGACCCGGCTGAACGGCACGGACGAGGACGCCAAGCTAACCGCACAGAACGTGCTCTGCTACGTTCTGGTGACGCTGCTGAAGCTGCTGCATCCCTTCATGCCCTTCATCACCGAGGAGATCTATCAGGCTCTTCCCAAGTGCGACGGCGCTGAGGACATCCTGATGACCGCCCAGTGGCCTGAGTACACGGAGGCTCTGAGCTTCCCGGCGGAGGAGAGCGCTATGGAGGCCGTTATGGACCTGATCCGGGCCATTCGTGCCCGCCGCGCCGGGATGAATGTGCCCCCCTCCAAGAAGGCGGAGCTGATGATCGTCACCGATCAGGCGGAGCCGTATCAGCAGGGCCTGCACTTCATCCAGCGTCTGGCCTACGCCAGCAACGTCACCTTCCCG
>NZ_CAKVVF010000134.1:0-3286 GCF_934833455.1 Oscillibacter sp. KLE 1728 | reverse complement strand
GAGAAGAGCAGATCATTGTCCCGGCCGATGGCCCAGTTTTGATCGACGACGACGATGGCATTCACAGCGCAGGCCTCCTCAAATAGCGATGGGGATCTGGTCCTCGAAGGGGGCGGGGATGTAGTCCTCCAGGGAGAAGCTGTCCCGGGTAAAGGCGTAGAAGTCCGTCACGGACGGGTCCATCCGGAACACCGGCGCCGAGGACGGCGTCTGGGCCAGCATCTTTTCAATGATGGGCACATGGCGGTCGTAGATATGGGCGTCCGCGATCACGTGGACCAGTTCGCCGGGCACCAGGTCGCTGACCTGGGCCAGCATGTGGACCAGCACCGCGTACTGCACTACATTCCAGTTGTTGGCGGCCAGCATGTCCTGGCTCCGCTGGTTCAAAATGGCGTTGAGGACATTCCCGGAGACGTTGAAGGTCATGGACCAGGCGCAGGGGTACAGATTCATCTCATGGAGATCCTGGTGGTTGTAGAGACTGGTGAGGATGCGGCGGGAGGCGGGGTTGTGCTTCAGGTCGTACAGCACCCGGTCCACCTGGTCCATCTCCCCTTCGGGATACTGGTGCTTGATGGAGAGCTGGTAGCCATAGGCCTTGCCGATGGAGCCGTCCGGATCCGCCCACTCATCCCAGATGTGGCCGTTCAGGTCGTGGATGTTGTTGGACTTTTTCTGCCAGATCCACAGCAGTTCGTCCACCGCGGTCTTCCAGTAGGTCCGGCGGAGGGTCAGGATGGGGAACTCCTCCTGAAGGTCATAGCGGTTGACGATCCCGAATTTTTTCACAGTGTGGGCGGGAGTACCGTCCTCCCAATGGGGACGGACGGGCAGGTCTGTGTCCCAGACCCCGTGGTCCAGAATGTCCCGGCAGTTTTGCAGAAAGAGCGCATCGGCACGGCTCATGGGGGTCCCTCCTCAGCGTTGGGTATTTTTTTCAGTATAGCAAATCCGGGAGAAAAACACAATCGGCAGATGAAGCCCCGGCCGCCAAATTGGGGGCGTCTTTTCCTGTGCCTGTTGTGAAAATCGGCTATGTGTGGTAGAATACCTGCAAAACGGGCCCTGCCTCATCGGGCGCGGCGCCCGGTTCCACGGCCGAAGAGTGACCCGGCGGATGCTCCGGCGGGCGGAAAAGGAGGCGGGAGATGCCGGACCGGAAGGAGATCAACAAGCGGGGCTATCTGAAGGAGGACTTCCGGCTGTTCCACCTGAAGGACAGCCGGGCCCAGAAGGTGGACTATCACTACCACGCCTTTGACAAGCTAATCCTTCTCCTGGGGGGAAAGGTCACCTATGTGGTGGAGGGCGTCACCTACTTCCTTCAGCCCTGGGACCTGCTGCTGGTGGGACACGACCTGATCCACCGGCCCATCATCGACCCGGCGGAGCCCTATGAGCGGGTGGTGATCTGGCTGGGACGGGAGTGGCTGGAGCGGCGCAGCGACCCCGGCGAGGCGCTGGACACCTGCTTCGACACCACCCGGGAGCGGGGGTTCCACCTGCTGCGCTTCGACGCAGAGCGGCGGCTCCACTATATGCAGCGCATCCAGCAGCTGGAGGAGGCCCTGCGGGACCGGAGCTTCGGCGCCGCCCGCATGGCGGATACCCTCTGCCAGCAGATGCTGATCGACGTGAACCGGGATGTGCTGCGCTCCCGCACCGCCCAGGAGGAGCGGGACAGCTACCGGGTGGACCCCAAGATGGAGGAGGTGCTCCGGTACATTCTGGACCATCTGGGAGAGGAGCTGACGGTGGAGTCCCTCTCCAAGCGGTTTTTCATCAGCCGGTACTATCTGATGCACCGGTTCAAGGCCGTCACCGGCTACACGGTCCACCAGTACATCAGCCAGAAGCGGCTGCTGCGGGCCGGGGAGCTGATCCGCGCCGGCGTGCCGGTGATGAAGGCGGCGGAGCAGGCCGGATTTGAGGAGTATTCCACCTTCCTGCGGGCCTTCCGCGGCACCTTCCACATGAGTCCCCGGGAGTTCCGGTGACGAGGATACGGCAAAAGCCCGCCCGGGGATCGCTCCCCGGGCGGGCTTGCTGTTACTGGGCCTCGCCGGCTGCCAGGCGGAGGATAGCCTCCATGTCCGCGGGCTGGATCTTCACGAAGCCGCCGAAGGGGAAGCCGCCGGGCTTCTCCGCCCGGTGGGCCACCATGTCCGGGATGTCTTTGGCCTTGGCTCCCAGCTCGTCAAAGGTGATGGGCATCCCCAGGGAGTGGAAGAAGAGGCACAGCTTCTCGATGCCCTGGCGGGCGGTGGCCTCCGGGTCCGCAAAGTTCATCTCACAGCCGAAGACCCGCACGGCGAACTGGGCCAGCCGGACGGGATCATGGGGCAGCACGTACTCCATCCAGGCGGGCAGGATCACCGCAAGACCCGCGCCGTGGGCGCAGTCGTAGAAGGCGGAGAGCTCATGCTCGATCTGGTGGCTGGCCCAGTCCTGCTCCCGGCCCACGCCGCAGGAGTTGTTGTGGGCCAGCATCCCTGCCCACATCAGGTCCGCCCGGGCGGCGTAGTCATTGGGATCGGCAATGGCCTTGGGGGCCGCGTCCAGCACGGTCTTCAGCAGGGCCTCGCACAGCCGGTCCGTCAGCCCCACGTCGGGAGTGTTGGTGAAGTACCGCTCCATGATGTGGGCCATCATGTCCACCGCGCCGCTGGCGGTCTGGTAGGCAGGCAGGGAGCAGGTGAACCGGGGGTTCAGCACGGCGAATTTCGGGCGGATGACATCCGTCTTGGGGCAGCCCCACTTCAGGTTGCCCCGCTCCTGGGTGATGACGCAGCTGTCGGACCCCTCGCTGCCGGCGGCGGAGATAGTCAGCACCACGCCCACGGGCAGCGTCTTCTCGATCTTGGCGGCGCCGGTGAAGAAATCCCAGAAATCCCCCTTGTACAGCGCGCCGAAGCCGATGGCCTTGGCGGTGTCGATGACACTGCCGCCGCCCAGTGCCAGCAGGAAGTCCGCGCCGGTCCGCCGGACCAGGTCGATGCCCTCGTAGACCTTGCCGCTGCGGGGGTTGGCCTGGACGTCGGAGAGCTCTGTAAAGGGGATGCCCGCGGCCTCCAGGGAGGCGGTGACGGCGTCATAGGCGCCGTTGCGGCGGACGGACCCGCCGCCGGTGACCAGCAGTACCCGGCTGCCGCCGAACCGGCGCACCAGCGCGCCGGTGTTTTTCTCTTCTCCATCGCCGAAGGTGAAGAGGGTGGGGGAGTAGAAGGTGAAGTTGTTCATGGATGAAGTTCCTTTCCTTAAAGATTCAACAACATAATCAGTC
>NZ_CAKVVF010000133.1:0-3342 GCF_934833455.1 Oscillibacter sp. KLE 1728 | reverse complement strand
GGAAGCCTGATTATATTTTTTTATATTTTTTTCGCATTTACTATTGACATTTCCGGGCTTTTGCGAAAAAGCTTGAAATTACGAGATTTCCACGGTTTTTCCGGCTTGCAGGAAGTACAGTGCCTTCCGTGTCACCGCCTTTTCCAGCACCCGTTCCAGCGCCAGAGAGTACGCCGCCAGCTGGCCCCGGTACAGCTCTGCGTGCTGCGCCACATCTTCCTCCGTCTGTACGAAGTCGGTCTTAAAGTCCACCACCGTGATGCCCTCCGGCGTTTCAAACCAGCAGTCCACCACGCCTTGCAGCAGGATGCTGTCCTCCTCCGCGGCTGCCGGGTCATAATCCCGGGCCGGCATCAGCACCGTGAACCGATACTCCCGCGCCGCCGTTTCCGCCTGCCGCATTTCCTCAGCCAGCGGGGATTCCAGAAAGCGCCGCAGAGCGGGAACGTCCACAGCCGCCGCCTGCTCCGCCGTCAGCTTGGCCTCCAGCCGCAGCTTTTCCACCTGTCCGGGCACATCCAAATTTTGCAGATCCAGATACTGCAAGACAAGATGGGTGGCGGTGCCCCGCTCCGCCGGTGTCAGTCCCTTTTTCTCCCGGCGGAATTTCGGCTGGACAAGGGGCCGGATATAGGGCGTGTGGTAGGCATCTTCCGCGATCTCCTGATCCAGCGCCCGGCCCTTTAGCTGCGTGGCGGTGAGTTTGGCGGGGAGAGTTGTTTCCCGCTGATAGGGATACCGGAAGGTCAACAGCGCCGGGTCAAAGAGCGTTTCTCCTGCATCCTTCTCCGTGTCGGACACAGCCGCTCCGGGCGCCCATCCGAAGTCATCGCCGTCATGGATGAACACCTGCCATGGGGCGGTATCGCCGGTATACAGACCGCCCGCCATCACCCCGGCCATATCCCGCAAAGGCGCGGCCTCCGGGCGGCACAGCAGCGGCAGTAAGATCCAATCTCCGAAGCACTTCCCCTCCGCCACCACCTCCGGCATGACGGGACAGGCCGCGGCAGCAGTCAGTTTTTGAAGGCGCTTTTCCGCGCCGTACAGCGCGTCTACCAAAATCAGCTTTTCCTTTGGCCGGGTCATGGCCACATACAGGATCCGCTGTTCCTCCGCAAGATTTTCACGGCGAAGCTTTTCTTCCAGCGCCAGCCGGGCCATGGTGGGATAGCGGATCTTCCGCTTCAGGTCGATGCACAGAGGGCCAAGGCCCAGTGCCGGGTGCACCAGCACCGGCGTATCGAAATCCTGCCGGGAAAAGGCGTGCTCCAAGTCGCAGAGGAACACGATGGGAAATTCCAAGCCCTTGGATTTGTGAATACTCATCATCTGAACGCCGCCGCTCCCCCCGGCGGTTTTCACGGCGGGAGCCTGCCCGGCGTCAATGAGCCGCCGGAGCTGTGTGATGAAGGCGAACAGCCCCCGGTAGCCGCTGCTCTCAAAGCGCTCGGCATGGCGGGTCAGGGCTACCAGATTTTCCTGCCGGACGCCGCCCTCATCCATCGCGCCGAAGATACCAGGCAGATGCAGCATATTGTAGATGTGCCACAGCAGGCGGCACACGTTCATGTCTGCCGCCGCGTCCCGCAGGCCGGTCAGCGTCGTCAGGAACGCTTGTACGTCCTCGCCGCCGTCCGCCAGCAGAGCGTCATAGAAGTCTCCCTCCCGGTCACGGCTGCGGATCTCCGCCAGACGGTCCGGCGTAAAGCCGAATACCGGGGAACGGAGCACGGCGATCAGGGGCACATCCTGCCGGGGATTGTCGACGATCTCCAACAGGGCCAGCGTGACAGAGATCTCCGGGGTCTGGTAGAAATCGCCGCTTTCCTCAAAGGAGCAGGGCACATCCCGCTCCGCCAGCGCTTGGGCGAAGGCGGCGGACCGGCTCCCCGGAGAGCGCATCAGGATCACGATGTCCTCCGGGCGGCAGGGCCGCAGCGTGCCATCCTCCCCGGTGACGGGATACCCCTCATCCAAAAGCTGACGGATACGCTGCGCCGTGAACCGGGCCTCCGCCAGCAGCCGTTTCACCGGGCGCTCATTTGCCGCCGACTTCTGATGGGCGGAGATGAGGTGGAATTCCGTCTCGCAGTCCTTCCGGGGCGGGTAGTACTCCGCGCCGAAGTGGAGGGACTCGTCCTCGCCGTATTCCATCTCTCCCATCTCCGCCGACAGGATGTTGGAGAAGATGAAATTGGCCGCGTCCAAAATCTCTCCTCGAGAGCGGAAGTTTTTGGACAGCAGAATTTTGCGGTCCTCCCCTTCCGCCGCATTTTCAGCAGGTGTGAAGTTGCGGTACTTGTCAAGAAAAATCGTAGGGTCCGCCAACCGGAACCGGTAAATACTCTGCTTTACGTCCCCTACGGTAAAGAGGTTTTTGCCTTCACGGGACACCGCCCGGAAAATGGCGTTCTGCACCTCGTTGGTGTCCTGATACTCATCCACCAGGATCTCCCGGTAGCGGCCCGCCACCTGACGGCCCAGTTCCGTAGGCGCGCCGTTCCGCTCCACCAGCAGACGAAGGGCCAGATGCTCCTGATCGGAGAAGTCTGCGCAGTTCATCCGCAGCTTTTCCGTCCGGTACGCGTCGGAAAAGTCCGCCGTCAGCTTCAAAAGGGCCGTCATGGCAGGGGCCATGGTCTGAAGGTCCTCCATGGCCTCCGTATCGCTGACCGCCAGCATGGGAGCCAGCTTTTTGGCGGCAGTTTTGGCGTTCTCCCACAGCCCCTTCAGTCTCACGACCTCCGGGTCCTCCGCCATTCCCTTCGGCGTGGTGAGCCGGGGGAATTCCAGTCCATCCAGAGAAACGCGGGCGGCCTCCCAGTTCTGTGCTGCCGCCAAGGGTGCGAAGCTGCGGCTGGCCCGCAGAAATTTTTCGCCATATCCCTTATAGAGATCCCCGCCCACGGTGGACTGTCCCGCCCGCCGCAGCGCTTCCATATAGTGAAACCCCTTTCGACGGATGACCGCCAGCAGCTCGGCGGCGTAGGGCGTTTCGTCGAAGTCCCCGCTCCGATTTTCCCAGATCGTCCGATTTTCCGCGAGCCAGTGTTCAGGATCGGCGTGACTTTGCAGCTTTTCGTAGGTTTCCAGCACCAGATCCTCCAGGGCGCTGTCATCCCGGCCCGCGCCCAGCGTATCCGCCAGCAGCGCGCCGCCCTCGTCCAGTTCCTCGTAAAACCGCTCCAGTACCCGGGTCAGCACCCGCTGGCGCAGGAGCTTTGCGTCATTTTCGTCCAGCACCCGAAAGTCCGGCGTCAGGGTATAGCGCTCTCCCTCCTGTGCCAGAAGATGGGTGTTCTCCCGCAGCAGCGACGTGCAGAAGGCGTCCACGGTCTT
>NZ_CAKVVF010000132.1:0-3383 GCF_934833455.1 Oscillibacter sp. KLE 1728 | reverse complement strand
CTATGTCCGATTACATCGACATCCTGCTCACCGCCCTGGAGGACGAGCTGTACCCCTCTCTGGGCAAGGACTACTTCCTCCCCCTCCAGCAGGCGAACGACGCCTTGACCGCGCTTTCCGCCACCCTCACCGATCAGCAGCGTGCGCTGCTGGATTCCTATGAGGACGCCTCCGCCGCCGCAGGCAGCGCCTATCAGGACGCCTACGCCCGCAGGGCCTTCCTCCTCGCGCGGGAGGTCTACCGTTAAACGGCCTCGCCGTACAGCGCCCAGGTGTTGCTGCCGGTGACGGCCACATCCGCGAACTGCCCGATCAGGGCCTTGTCCCCTTTCAGCCGCACCAGACGGTTGCCCTCCGTCCGGGAGGTCAGGGGGTACTCCGGGTCGTCGCTCTCGCCGTCCACCAGCACCCGCACCGTTTTGCCCACATAGGCGGCGTGGAGCTTGGCGGACATATTGTTCTGGACCTCCAGGAGCCTGTCAAACCACTTCTGCTTCTCCGCCCGGGTGGCCGGGTCCGGCATGGCCGCGGCCTTGGTGCCGGGGCGGGGGGAGTAGATGAAGGTGAACAGGGCGTCAAACCCCACCTCCTCCACCAGAGACACGGTGTCCATGGCCTCCGCCTCCGTCTCGCCGGGGAAGCCGATGATGACGTCGGAGGTCAATACCAGCCCGGGCATGACCCGCTTGGCGTAGTTCACCAGATCCAGGTACTGCTGCCGGGTGTAGCGGCGGTTCATCTCTTTCAGGACCCGGTCGTTGCCGGACTGGAAGGGCAGGTGCAGCTGCTTGGCCACATGAGAGCTTGCGGCCATCACGTCAAACAGCCGGGGCGTGGCGTCCTTGGGGTGGCTGGACATGAAGCGGATGAGATATTCCCCCGGGATCCGGTCGATGTCCGCCAGCAGGTCGGGGAAGTGGTAGTTCAAATCCAGGTCGTTGCCGTAGGAGTTCACGTTCTGGCCCAGCAGGGTGATGTCCTTGTACCCCGCCTCCACCAGCTGCCGGACCTCCGCCAGCACGGCCTGGGGGTCCCGGCTCCGCTCCCGGCCCCGGACATAGGGCACGATGCAGTAGGAGCAGAAGTTGTTGCATCCGTACATGATGGAGACCCAGGCCTTCACGCCCTTCTCCCGCACCACGGGGATGCCCTCGGCAATGGTGCCGTGCTCGTCCTGGACGGAAAAGACCCGCTTCTTCGTCTCATACACCTGCCACAAAAGCTCCGGGAACTTCCACAGGGCCTGGGGGCCGAACACCAGATCCACGTGGGGATAGGACTTTTTGATCCGCTCCGACACCCGGGGCTCCTGGGCCATGCAGCCGCACAGGCAGATCACCTGCTCCGGATTCTCCTTCTTGGTGTGGGTCAGGGCGCCCAGGTTGCCGAACACCCGGTCCTCCGCGTGCTCCCGGATGGCGCAGGTGTTCAGGAGCACCAGATCGGCCTCCTTCGGGTCCTGGGTGAGGGTGAAGCCGCTTGCCTCCAGCATCCCCATGAGCTTCTGTCCGTCCGCCACATTCTGCTGGCAGCCGAAGGTGTCCACACAGGCCGCGGGGTGAGCCTCCCGGGCGGCGAACAGGCCGCGGATCTTCTCCTCAAACTCCCGCTGGCGGTCCAGGTCCGCCTGGGGGATCAATACGTTTTCGCGTTCCAAATCAGTTCCTCCAAATGCAGATACTTTAACTAAAATATCATAGCACACCAGAAAACAAAGCACAAGCAGAAACCTCCGGCAGGCAGACAGCGGCCCCGCCGGGAAGTTTCCGGCGGGGCCGCTGTTGTGTCACAGGTCTGCCAGCAGATCCGGCAGGTCCGCGGGGCGGGCGGCCACGGCGTCCGCCGCCGCCAAATCCACGGACGGGGCGCCGCCCCAGGCGGCGGCCACGCAGACCACCTCCGCCGCCCGGCCCATGGCCCGCAGGGCCGCCTGGGCATTGCGGCCGAAGGCGATGTCCCCGGCGTGGTCCCCGATGTAGGCGAAGCGCCCCTCCCGAAGCCCCAGCCGGTCCAGGCAGGCCAGGAAGGCGGCGGGGTCCGGCTTCTGACGGGCGAAGTCCACGTCCGCGTGGCCCACCACGGCGGCAAAGCAGTCCGCCGCGCCGTGGGCGGCCAGGGCGGCGCGGATGTTGCCGCTGTCGTTCTGGGAGCAGATGCCCATGGGGGCCAGGGCGGCCAGACGGGGCAGAACCTCCAAAAGCCCGCCGAAGAGGGGCGGCAGGGTCCGGTCCGCCAGCTGGCAGGGGCCCCACAGGGCCCCCGCCTCGTCCAGCCGGTCCGCCGGGACGCGGAGGGCGTGCTGGTACAGCTCCCGCCAGTTGCGCCAGCGGTAGTTGGCGGCCTGATAGGCGTCCAGGGAGGAAAGCGCCTCCGGCAGCGGGTCCAGCAGGGCCGGGTCCAGGCGGCCAAGGACGGCCCTGGTGACGGCGATGTTCTTCACCGGCGTGTTGGCCAGGGTGCCGTCGTAGTCCCAGAGAATGGCTGTGAACATGGGTGCCCTCCTTCTATCGCTTGTCTGTGCGGCCCGCTAAATAGTCCAAGCTGACCTTGTAGTAATCTGCCAATTTGAAAAAGACTTCCAGCGGTATCTTGATCTTTCCGTTTTCGTAGTCTGAGTAGGTGTTCTGTTTCACACCGAGATACTCCGCGATCACTTTCTGCGGTGTGTCCGGATCCTCTCGCAGTTCCTTGACTCTCCTCAAATACATGATGCCATCACCTCAAGCGATAACATACCGCATCGGTGAAAGCGATATTGACTTATATCGGTGTAGCCGATATAATTTTCATGAGGTGATAAAAATGGCTCTATATGAGAAACGGGATGACGTGTACTGCGGCTCCTGCGGCCACTTTACCCGGCACTACATCTGGCGGGACGGGCGGCAGGCCCGGAACGCCCCCAACGGGTGCTTTCTGCCCCTGAGCCTGGGCCACTGCGCCCATCCCCGCATGAAGGACCGGCGGGAGGACCAGTCCTGCCCCCTGTGGATCCCCCGCACCCCGGACCAGGACCCGCCGGACACCCGGCTGCCGGGTGCAAACGCGCCGGACCGCTGAGAGCGGCCCGGCGTTGTTCTATCCTCGGTTCTCCAGCTTCCGCAGCTGGGTCTGGAACGCCTCCGGCAGGTCGCACCACAGCTCCACCAGCTCCCCGGTCCGGGGATGGAGAAACCGCAGCCCCACCGCATGAAGGCACTGCCCCTGGAGGCCCGGCACGGGCTTTTTCGCCCCGTACACCGTGTCCCCCAGAATGGGGTGGCCGATGTGCGCCATGTGCACGCGGATCTGGTGGGTGCGCCCGGTCTCCAGTCGGCACTCCACATACGTATAGCCGGGGAACCGCTCCAGCACGGACCAGTGGGTCACCGCGCTCCGGCCGC
>NZ_CAKVVF010000131.1:2323-3421 GCF_934833455.1 Oscillibacter sp. KLE 1728 | reverse complement strand
CTGGAGGGCTATCTGCTCACCGGACGCCACGGCTTTTTCAACAGCTATGAGGCCTTCATCCGGATTGTGGACTCCATGTTTTCCCAGCACGCCAAGTGGCTGAAAACCTGCAACGAGCTGCCCTGGCGGCAGGATATCGCCTCTTTGAACTATATCCTCTCCTCCAATGTGTGGCAGCAGGACCATAACGGCTTCACCCACCAGGACCCCGGCTTCCTGGACCACGTGGCAAACAAGAAGGCGGACGTGGTGCGCATCTATCTGCCCCCGGACGCCAACTGCCTGCTGAGCGTGTTCGACCACTGCATCAAGAGCCGGAACTATGTAAACGTCATGGTGGCCAGCAAGCATCCCCGCCCCCAGTGGCTCACCATGGACCAGGCGGTGAAGCACTGCACCCAGGGCATCGGTATCTGGGACTGGGCCTCCAACGACCAGGGGGAGGAGCCGGACGTGGTCATGGCCTGCTGCGGCGACACGCCCACTCTGGAGACGCTGGCGGCGGTGACGATCCTGCGGAAGGAGCTGCCAGAGCTGAAGATCCGGGTGGTGAACGTGGTGGATCTGATGAAGCTCCAGCCCCACACGGAGCATCCCCACGGCCTCACGGACATGGAGTACGATATGCTCTTCACCCAGGACAGGCCCATCATCTTCGCCTACCACGGATACCCCACGCTGATTCATGAGCTGACCTACCGCCGGCACAACAAGCATCTTCACGTCCGTGGCTACAAGGAGGAGGGCACCATCACCACGCCCTTCGACATGCGGGTCCTCAACGATATCGACCGGTTCCATCTGGTGATCGACGTGGTCCAGCGGCTACACTCCCTGGGTAACCGGGGGGCCTATCTGGTCCAGCGGATGAACGACAAGCTGGTGGAGCACCGCCAGTATATCAAGGATCACGGCGTGGACCTGCCGGAGATCCGGGAGTGGAAGTGGAACAACGGCAAGGGAATTGAGTGAGCCGCTTTTATCAGCAAAGTAGAAGTGCCCCCCCACGAAAGAGGCGGGGCACTTAAGACCCTGTTTTATTATTGGGGGGTGGAAATGGTGGTTCCATCTTCATCCGTGTCCACAAATAAGCCGTGA
>NZ_CAKVVF010000131.1:1477-2313 GCF_934833455.1 Oscillibacter sp. KLE 1728 | reverse complement strand
AGATCCGGGTGTGGAAGTGTAAAAACGGAAAGGTAATTGAATGAGCCGGCTTCATCTGCACAAAAGAAGCGCCCCGTCTCCTTTGAGACGGGGCGCTCTGCGCGGGAGCCTTACGGCCAGGGGTTGAAGAAATAGGCTCCATCCTCCACCGTGACCACATAGAAGCCGTAGTCCGTCAGATTCATCAGCCGCTGCACTGCCGCCGGGGAGGCGGCATAGTCCTTGACGCTCTCCGGGGCTATCCAGTCTGTGCCATCCTCCGAATTGTCCTGATGGTAGGCCAGATTGCGGGCCTCGATCCAGTCCGGCAGGGCCTGGTCCACTTCCTCCAGTGTCACAGAGCGGGTCACTGCGGTACCGTCCGGGGCGGCGTAGGTCCACTGGACCTGCTCCAGGTTGCCGATCAGCGCCAGAAGGGTGGGGGCGGTGGCGTACATTCGTTTGTCGATGTCGCGCTCCACACCCAGTACATGAGCGGTGACGCTGTCGAAGTGAATGGTCAGGCCATAGGGCTCGCTGGTGGTTTGCAGGCTGATGGTGTAGTTATAGGGGAGCTCCATACTGGAAAGCCAGAGGCCGATCTCATGGACCAGGTTCCCCACGGCAGTGGCGTCGCCTACATAGGGGGTGCGGGCGTCGTAGATCCACAGTGTGGATTCAAGAATAGTGGTGCCGTTCTGCCAGACCAGCCTGCCACAGACCCAGACTTCCTTAAGCCCCTCCAGTGGGACCCGAAGGTCTACTAGATCGTTTGGGTGAATGAAAGAGGCTCTCGCTTCACGGGCGGTGAAAGAAACAACCCCATCTTCTGTCTCATCCTGTTCCCAGCCGTAGAA
>NZ_CAKVVF010000131.1:0-1467 GCF_934833455.1 Oscillibacter sp. KLE 1728 | reverse complement strand
CGCCAGAAGGGTGGGGGCGGTGGCGTACATTCGTTTGTCTAGGGCGCGTCCGGCACCGGACATATGGGCGGTGACGTCAGAAAAGTGGATCGTCAGGCCGTAGGGCTCCTGGCTCGTCTGCAGGCTGATGGTATAGTCGACGATGGGGGGACCATACCAGGTGTCCACCGCCGCCAAGGCCCGGCCCACAAGGGAGTTCTCTCCTGCGTAGGGCGTCCGGGACTGATACAGCGCCCAGGCATCCGCGGAGATCACTACATCGTCCTGCCAGATCATCCGGCCCCATCCGGCCCTGCCCAGCCAGATTTCTGTCACGCCCTCCAGAGGCACCTCCACTGTGCCGCCGCCGTCACGGAACAGGGGGGACACCAGCACGCTCCGGGCGGTGATGGTGACCACGCCGTCCTGATTGTCCACCGTCCAGTCCCAAAAGGCGTTGCCAGAGCCTCTGGAAGAGATGTGAACCCGCAGTGTATCGTCTTCTTCCTGAGAGGACACCGCCACTCCGTCGGCATCCAGAGGTGAGCCGATGATAAACACCTTGGCGGCAAAGCCCGCCGCCAGCACCAGCAAGGTTGCCAGCACCGCCAGCATGATCCGCCTCCGGCCCCGGTGCCGGACTTTTTTCAGATAGTCCACCTCCCGGGCGGTCTCTTCGGCGTTTTGACCCGCCGCTTCCGTTTCCTTCGCCCCCATGGCGGTCCGCTTGGCCGCACAGGCGGGGCAGGACGCCAGATGGGCCTCCACCGCCATGTTGGTTTCCTCCGAGGTCAGCCTCTCCACATAGGTGGGCAGCAGGTCCTCCACAATGGCGCAGGATAATTCAGGAATGTTCTTCATGGTCTGCTCCTCCTTTCCGCAGTGCCTCCTTGCCCCGGTAAAACGTCACCCGGGCCCAGGTCTCCGTCCGTCCCAGCACGTCCCCGATCTCCCGGAAGCTGAGGCCCCCGAAGGCCCGGAGGTACACCACCTCCCGGGTGCTGGGGGGCAGGGCATGGATCTGCCGCAGCAGGTCCAGATGGCCCTGCCGGGTGAGCACGTCCTCCTCCGCGGAGGGGCCCGGCAGGCCGTCCTCCGGCAGGGGCTCCTCCGGTTTTCGTTTCCGCAGGTGCTGGTACCACAGGTGCTTGGCGATCTGGCACAGCCAGACGGACACCTTGCAGGAGCCGTTGAACCGGTCGATGGACCGGACGGCCTGGTAGAAGGTCTCCTGGGTCAGCTCCTCCGCCAGGTCGGCGTCATGGCACTGGGAGAGGAGAAATTTATAGACGGTCCTGGCATGGGCCTGGTAAATTTCTTCCATGTTGGCCAAGGGCATCTCCCTCCTCTCTGTCAGGTATGTCCGGCTGGCGGGGGATTCGTTACACGGATTTGAAAAAAATCCACCATACCGGCGGGGAGAGGGATGTGCCGCCGAACGGCGGCCGCGGGGGATTACGCACCCGCAGGGGATGCGCCCCCCATATT
>NZ_CAKVVF010000130.1:0-3452 GCF_934833455.1 Oscillibacter sp. KLE 1728 | reverse complement strand
CTACAACCTGGAGGCCACCCCCGCCGAGTCCACCACCTACCGGCTGGCCAAGCATGACGTGGCACTGTATCCCGATATCATCACCGCTGCCAAGAACCCCGGTGACACGCCTTATTACACCAACTCCTCCCACCTGCCGGTGGGCTACACCAACGACATCTTCGAGGCCCTGGCCATCCAGGATGACCTGCAGACCCTGTACACCTCCGGCACTGTGTTCCACGCCTTTTTGGGTGAGAAGCTGCCGGACTGGAAGGCGGCTGCCAATTTGGTGCGGAAGATCGCGGAGAATTTCAAGCTCCCCTACTACACCATGTCCCCCACCTACTCCATCTGTCCGGACCACGGCTATCTCTCGGGCGAGCACTTTACCTGCCCCAAGTGTGGGAAGACCTGCGAGGTGTGGAGCCGCATCACCGGCTATTACCGCCCTGTCCAGAACTGGAACGACGGCAAGGTCCAGGAGTTCAAGGACCGGCAGGAGTACCAGGTGGAAAACTCCCGGCTGGAGGGCCGCCGCCTCTGCGACCGGGATGCTGCGACGGAGCCCGCAGCCGGCACCGCGCCCAGCACACCGGCGGAGCGGGGCGAGGACGGCCTGTTCCTCTTCACCACCAAGACCTGCCCCAACTGCAGCATCGCCAAGCGGGAGCTGGAGAAGGCGGGCATCGCCTATCAGGTGATGGACGTGAACGAGCATCGGGAGCTGGTGGCCCGGTACGGTATCCAGCAGGCCCCCACCCTGATCGTCCGCCACGGAGAGCAGGTGGAGAAGCTGGTGAACGCCTCCACCATCAAAAAATTCGCCACTTCGCAGAGCGTGTAAACAACGAAAAAGGAGGGACTCTCGTCCCTCCTTTTCCGAGCTCCAAAATGCCGTCTCTGCGGAGCAGCCCCCGCGGTACAGCGGTTACTATGTGGGGGGCTGCGAAGTCTCCCTTATCTTCTGTCAGTCATCAGAGAGGAACATCTATGGACCAGTATTTCGACATCATTATCGTGGGCGGCGGCCCGGCCGGGCTCACCGCCGCCGTCTACGCCCGCCGGGCAGGAAAGTCCGTTCTGCTGCTGGAACGGGAGAGCTTCGGCGGGCAGATCGCCTCCTCTCCCAAGGTGGAAAACTTTCCGGGCCTGCCCGCCGTGTCCGGCGCTGAACTGGCGGAGCGGCTGTACAGCCAGGCCGAGGCCCTGGGGACCCGGATCGAACTGGAGGAGGCGCTGGAGATCCAGAGCGGCACGCCCAGCCGGGTGGTCACCGACTACGGTGCCTATACCGCCGGGGCGGTAATCCTGGCCGCCGGGATGCGGCGCCGGACCCTGGGCCTTGCGGGCGAGGATCGTCTGGCCGGCATCTCCTTCTGCGCTGTGTGCGACGGAGCCTTTTACGCCGGACAGGATGTGGCAGTGGCCGGAGGCGGCAGCACCGCCCTGCAGGATGCGCTGTATCTGGCAGACATCTGCCGCCATGTGACGGTGATCCACCGGCGGTCGGACTTCCGGGCGGATCCCATTCTGGTGGAGCGGGCGGAGAAGACCGCCAACCTCACGCTGCTGCGGTCCACCGTGGTGGAGGCCCTGGAGGGATCGGAACGCCTCACCGGCCTGACCCTGCGGAACACCGCTGTGGGAGAAGTCTCCCACCTGCCGGTCTCTGCGCTGTTCCAGGCGGTGGGTCTGCTGCCGGAGAGCCGGCTGGCCCGGTCTCTGGGGGTGCCGGTGGACGAAGCGGGCTTTATCGCCGCCGGGGAGGACTGCCTGACGCCGATTCCCGGCATCTTTGCGGCAGGGGATCTCCGCGCCAAGGAGGTCCGCCAGCTGACCACCGCCTGCGCCGACGGCGCTGTGGCGGCCCTGGCGGCCTGCCGCTTTTGTGTTTGACGCCGGGCCACCTTCTCAAGAATCCGTACAGGCCGCCTGGCGTTCCCGGCGGCCTGTGCTGTTCTCTTCACTCCTCCAGAAGAGGGGGAGATTTTTCGGTCTGGGCGGGATCGCAAGAAACCGTTCACCCAATGGAAAGGCGGCCGCCGGTTTTTCGGCGGCCGCCTGGCGTTTATTTGATGGCAAAGGTGACGGAGACGGTGACCTGCTGTTCTCCCAGCAGCCCGCCCTGCGCCACGCAGTAGGTCCCGGCGGGCAGGACGCCGCCCCAGTCCAGCTCTCCCCAGCTGAGGGTAAGCTTCCGGCTCTCTCCCGGGGCCAGCTCATAGGCAATGGCGATGGTGTCCATTTCCTTGTTCATCTGATACCAGCCGCCGTTCACCTGCCGATAGAGACCGTAGTCCGCCCCATAGGAGAAGGTCTCCTCCGCCGCATTTTGCAGTACCACAACCGCGCCGGTGGTAGTGCATTGCTGCAGCTCCATCGTCAGCCCCTCCGGCGCCGCAGACAAGGCAGCCGCGGGCATCCCGCCCAGGAACAGCCGCTGGGTCAGAACGGCCAGCTCCTCCCAGGAGACGTTCTCCGCCGCCTGCAACTCCGTGGCGCTGCCGGAGAACCACAGGCCGTTCCGCACGGCCCATTGGACAGCCTCCCGACTCCAGGTTGGGATGGTATCCACGTCCCGGTATCCGGCCAGATCCCGGTCGCTCCCCTTCTCCAGCGGCAGGTCCGTGGTCTTGGCATAGCGGTACAGCATCACCGTCGCCTGCTGGCGGGTCACCGGTGCCGCAGGACGGAAGGCACCGCCTGCATAGCCCCCTGCGATGCCGCTGGCCTTAGCCCAACAGAGCGCCTCGAAATACGGAGACCAGGAGCCCACATCCCGGAAGGGTGCGGAGCTGCCCTCGCTGACCACAGGAGCGCCGCCGTGGGCCACATGGGCGTCATACAGGGCGTCTGCAAAGGCCCCGCGGCTCACCGCGTCCGGCGGTGTGCTTCCAGTCCCGCTGGCGGCACCGCACAGCAGCAGGCAGGCGCACAGGCACAATATCCAACCTCTCCAGATCCGACGTCTCATTCGGCGTCACGCTCCCCTTCTTTGTTTTTCCTGACTCCATGCGCCGTGCGGGCCATGAGAACAGGCAAGCCGGTTGGCGCATGAGGGTTTTCCGCATACAGACCCACAGCTCGCGCGCAGGACTTTCAAACCGCACATGGTCCTTCTACCATAGGTCTTTATAGGAATTAGACGATTTTTCCATAGGTTTTGTTTCATCTCCGGCAGAATTTTTTACCGTCGGCGAGCATCACAGGCCGTTGACGATGTTGTCCGGCCGCTCTCCCGCAGCCAAATGCTCCACATTTCGCCACATGTGGGCATGGGCCCGACGGAAGGATGCCTCTGTAATGCCGCCCAGGTGGGGTGCCAGGACCACTTTCCGATGGACCTCCGGCGGCAGCGCCGTCAGGGGGTGCCCCGCCGGCACCGGCTCCGGGGACAGCGTGTCCAACCCCGCTCCAGCGATTCGCCCCTCCAGCAGGGCCTGCCGCAGGGCCTCGTTGTCCACAAGCCC
>NZ_CAKVVF010000129.1:0-3499 GCF_934833455.1 Oscillibacter sp. KLE 1728 | reverse complement strand
CTTTTGTAAAATCAGACCGGGGCAGCATCCCGGGGATCCGGGTCGCCCTCCAGGGTGACGAAGTAGTCGTAATAGGGCAGCAGGAAGGTGAAGTCCTGTCTCAGGCGCTCCACGATGTCCCGGCTGAACAGCTCGTCCGTCAGCTTGTCATTGTGACAGATGGTGAAGCTCCTGGCCCGGTACCAGGGCTCCAGCAGTTTGGAAGGGGCCGGGGCCCTGGGGCGCTTGTAGTCCTCCGTCTCCAGGACAAGTTCCTTCTGGCGGTTCAGCTTCCGCATCAGCTTCTCCATGGCGGCGGGGTCCCGGTCGATCCGGGCCCGCAGCTTGGCCATCGTCAGCGGCTTGGGCATATAATACCCCATGCCGCAGGTCCACCCCTCCGGCATCAGCTCGAACCAGAAGGTGGGGTGGGCCGTCCACTCCTCCGAGGGCTGCTCGATAGAGAACCACAGGCTCTCCTTATAAGGCCCCCGGCCGTGGAGCCGCCGGACGTCCCGGTAGATCCGGGTCACCTTGCGGATGAGCCCCAGATCCGGCCGCTTGGCGGCGATGTAGTCATAGAGCTCGTCCCCCAGCTCCCGCATGGGCTGATAAAAGTGCGTCAGATAAATCTCCTTGTGAGCTTCAAACCAGGCCCGCTCGTTGTTGAAGCGGATGCCCCACATAAAGTCCACAGTCTCGTCTGTAAAGCCGGTAAACATCCCGTTCCTCCCGCTGGATTTCAAAATTTAAGATTTAGTATAACACATTTTCCGGCCATGGAAAAGAGGGGAACGGCGTTTTTTCGGCGCCCTTCCCCTCTTTCCGCTCACAGCGCCCGCTCCAGCAGGGCCATCAGCTGGTCCGCCTGACGGTAGGATTCCTCTCCCAGCTCCTTCAGCAGCCGCCCCAGGCAGGGGTCTGTGGTCTCCTCCCCCGCCCGCAGGTAGTTCATGCCGTTGCAGGCCTCCACATGGTACCGCTCCCGCAGGGCGGGGCACCAGCTATCTATGGAAATCCGTCCGCTGGCCACCGCCGGGCGGTAGCAGTTCCCAGTGATGAGGTAGTAGGCCGTCATCAGCCGCCGGGCAGCTGCGCCCGACGCGTTTGCCAAATCCCGCATCGTCCCCCGGGCGAAAGCCGGTGCCCGCCGGGCGAATGCCTGATAGGTCCGCCTATCTGCCAGCTCCACTTCGATGAACCCTTCGATCACTCCCAGTTCCTCCTGCGCCATGGTGCCCATGCAGCAGGGGTTCTCCTCCGCACCGGGCAGGTGCTCCAAGTCCTCACCGGCCGGCGGCTGGGAAGCCCGCGGTGCGGCACCAGAGGCCAGGGGCGCCATCGCGGGCACCGCCGGCTCCCGCAGGTCGGGATAGGGCTCCAGGTTGGGGGCCACCCGCCGCCAGATCTGGTCGTATTTCCGGAAGTCATAGGTCTCCGGAGTATGTATGGTCTGTTCCATCCAGGTCCCTCCTTTTCTCCCCAGTGTATGCGCTTGGGAAAAAACGGTTCCTGTTGCAAAAATCACACGTATGAAATTCGCCCCAGGGTTAAAATATCATAGGACGAGAGTTCCCTTTTTCATTGCTTTTTCCCGTTGTTTCTGTTAAAATAGGGAAACTGCGAGGATTGATGCCAGCAAAGGAGGTTCCGATTGTATGCTGGAATTGAAACATATCAGCTACGCCGTCCGGGAGGGCGACAGTGAGCTGGGGATCTTAAACGACATCTCCCTGACCATCGACGACCACCGACTGGTGGTGTTCACCGGTCCCAACGGCGGCGGCAAGACCACCCTGGCCAAGATCATCATGGGTCTGGTGAAGCCCACCGGCGGCCAGATTCTGTGGAACGGTCAGGATATCACGGACCTGGGAATCACGGAGCGGGCCCGTCTGGGCATCAGCTACGGCTTCCAGCAGCCCCCCCGGTTCAAGGGGCTGACGGTCCGCAACCTGCTGACCATCGCCTCCGGGAATGAGAAGCTGTCCAAGGACCAGTGCTGCCAGTACCTGACGAAGGTGGGCCTGTGCGCCAATGACTATCTGGACCGGGAGGTGGACGCCTCCCTCTCCGGCGGCGAGGTGAAGCGCATCGAGATTGCCACCATCCTGGCCCGCAGCAGCCAGCTGATGATCTTCGACGAGCCGGAGGCGGGCATCGACCTGTGGAGCTTCGCCCGGCTGACAGAGACGTTTGAACAGATCCACGCCAGCGGCACCGCGACCATGATTATCATCTCCCACCAGGAGCGGATCATCTCCCTGGCAGACGAGATCATCGTGGTGGGCGACGGGGAGCTGCGCCACCGGGGCACACCTGAGGAGATCCTGCCTCAGATCCTGGCGGACACCCTGTCCGGGTGCCCGGTGCTGACGAAAGAAGGTGCTGCTGTATGATGGACACACAGGTGGACCGGGAGCTGCTGGAGAAGATCGCGGACCTGATCGGTAAGCCCGTGGGGGCCTTCAACATCCGTAAGGACTGCGGCTGTGACGGCCGGGTGTCCACGGAGCACATCAAGATCGACGACCGGACCGACGGCCACGCCGGCATCGACATCCGGATTCTGGACGGGACCAAGGGCGAGACCTGCCACATCCCCGTCATCATCACCAAGTCCGGTGTGGAAGAGACGGTGTACAACGACTTCTACATCGGCGAGGACTGCGATGTGGAGATCGTGGCCGGCTGCGGCATCCACAACTGCGGCGACCAGGAGTCCCGCCACGACGGCATCCACACCTTCCATGTGGGCAAAAACTCCCATGTCCACTACTCAGAAAAGCACTACGCTGAGGGGGACGGCAGGGGCGAGAAGATTATGAACCCCCAGACCATCGTGTATCTGGAGGAGGGCGCCTCCATCCAGATGGACACGGTGCAGATCCGGGGCGTGGACTCCACCAAGCGGTACACCAAGATCGTCTGCGGCAAGGGGGCCGAGGCCGTCATCACAGAGCGGCTGCTGACCCACGGCCGCCAGGTGGCGGACAGCGACATGGTCATCGAGCTGAACGGTGAGGACGCCAAGGGCCGGGTCATCTCCCGGTCTGTGGCCCAGGACGAGTCCTCCCAGGTGTTCCGCCCCTGTGTGGTGGGCAACGCCAAGTGCTTCGGCCATGTGCAGTGCGACTCCATTATTATGGGACAGGCCAAGATCAGCTCCGTGCCGGAGATCGCCGCCAACGACACCGAGGCCCAGCTGATCCACGAGGCCGCCATCGGCAAGATCGCCGGGGACCAGCTGCTGAAGCTGGAGACCCTGGGCCTCACCGAGGAGGAAGCGGAGGACCGGATCCTCAAGGGATTTTTGGCATAAAGACAGACCGCGGGGCGGCTGGCCGGAGGGCCGGCCGCCTTTTTTGCTTCCCCGCCCCCAGAGAGGGGGCTTTCTTCCGGAGGCGCCGCAGGGGCGGCAATCTGCCGCCCGGGTGGATTCAGCCATGAGGATGGCTGGGCAATGCCCGGTCCAAAAGAAAAGGCCGCTTTTGGCGCACGCCGGCGCATTCGCGCCTCT
>NZ_CAKVVF010000128.1:3077-3550 GCF_934833455.1 Oscillibacter sp. KLE 1728 | reverse complement strand
TCCGCCGCCTGCTGGTCAAATGTGATCCACCAGTCCATTTCTGGACCTCCTCATACTTCAGATTACCCGGCCCAGCAGGGCCGCACCGATGACGCCGGCGTCGTTGCCCAGCTCCGCCCGGAGGATGCGGGTGGCCCGCCCGCCGTGGCGGGAGAAGCACAGCGCCCCGACCCGGCGGCGCAGGGGCTCCAGCAGCAGATGCTCCGGCGCCCCGGCCACACCTCCGCCGAAGGCCACCGCCTCCGGCCGGAGGATGTTGATGAGACTGGCCGTGCCCTCCGCCAGCTCCTCCACATAGGCGCGGCAGACGGCAAGGGCCGTCTCGTCCCCCGCCTCTGCCGCCAGAAAGGGCGTCCGGCCGTCCACGCCGCCGGCCTCTTCTGCCAGACGGCAGAGGGCGCTCTCCGGATGGGCGGCCATGGCCGCCTCCGTCCGGCGAATCAGCGCCGTGGCGGAGGCGTACTGTTCCCAGC
>NZ_CAKVVF010000128.1:0-3067 GCF_934833455.1 Oscillibacter sp. KLE 1728 | reverse complement strand
GGGGCAGGGCTCTCCTCCGGCATGGAGCACCATGTGCCCCGCCTCGCTGGAGGATTCGCCGCCCCGCAGACGGCCGTCCAGAATGATTCCGGCCCCCAGGCCGGTGCCCAGGGTCAGCACCACGAAGTCCCGCAGACCCCGGCCCGCGCCCTGGAAATACTCCCCTACGGCAGCACAGTCCGCGTCGTTGCCCAGCAGCACCGGCAGGTCCAGCCGCCGGCGGAACAAGGCCGCCAGATCCGTCCGCTCCAGGGGGATGTTGGTGGTGTACAGCACCTCTCCGCCGGAGACGGCCCCCGGCAGGCCGATGCCCACGCCCTCCGCGTCCCCGGGCACCGCTCCGGCGGTGGAGAGCACCTCCGCCGCCAGATCCGCCAGGTCCGCCGCAAAGGTCTCCGCCCCCCGGAAGTCCAGGGGGCGGCGCGCCGCCGCCAGAAGGCGGCCCGTCTCGTCCGTCAGGCCCGCCTTCAGGTTGGTGCCGCCCACGTCGATACCGATGAAGAATCCGCTCATTTCTGTTTCCGGCTGCCCTGCTCCGCCCGCAGGTCCACCCGCTGGGCCAGCTCCTGGGCGGCGTTGAAGCCGTAACGCCGGTGGCGGTTGTTCATGGCCGCCACCTCCACGATGCTGGCCAGGTTCCGGCCCGGCCGCACCGGGATGGTGACGCAGGGGATCTCCACGCCCATGATGTCGATGTGGTGATCCTCAATGCCCAGCCGGTCATAAAACTTCGTCTCGTCCCACTGCTCGAACTGGACCACCAGGTCGATCCGGGATTCCTCCATGATGGCGCTCATGCCGAAGAGCTGGCGCACGTCGATGACGCCGATGCCCCGCAGCTCGATATAATGGCGGATCACCTCCGGCGCAGTGCCGATCAGCTGGTTGGAGATGCGGCGGATCTCCACCGCGTCATCCGCCACCAGCCGGTGGCCCCGCATGATGAGCTCAATGGCGGACTCGCTCTTGCCGATGCCGGAGTCGCCGGTAATCATCACGCCCTCGCCGGAGATGTCCAGCAGTACGCCGTGGCGGGTGACGCAGGGCGCCAGCACCCGGTTCAGATACTCGATGGTGTGGCTGGTGAACTCCACGGTGGTCTCCTCGGTCCGCAGTAGCGTCCGCTCGTGGACCCGGGCGCTCTCCAGGCACTCCGGGAAGCAGTCCAGCCCCCGGGAGATCACCAGGGCCGGGATGTCGTAAAGAAACAGGTCGTCGAAGCACTTGCGCCGCTGCTCCGTCGTCAACCCCTTGAGATAGGTGATCTCCGCCTTGCCCAGCACCTGGAGGCGGCGGGGGTCAAAGTAGTCGTAGAAGCTATGAAACTGGAGGCCGGGACGGTTCACGTCCGTGATAGTGAGCAGCGCCGTGTCATAGTCGCTGCCCCTGTTCAGCACCTCCAGATTGAAGAGGGTGACCAGCTCCGAGATCTTCAGGCCATGTTCTTGCATCGTGTCCTCCCCTTTTCTTGCGGCGCCCGGGACTGGGACGCCGGTTTTCTCCCAGGCCGGGCCCACGCCCGGCGCGGTGGATGGATCGCCGCACCCGCGCTCCGGTGTGCGGAAGTAACTCTATTATATATGAATCTCACCGCTTGCGCAACACCCAGCCGCCGGTTTCCCGGTCGGGCCCTGTGCCCGCGGCCGAATCCGGCCGGTCTGTCGGAGCGGGGCGGGCTCTTGCCTCCGGCCGCCGGTTGTGTTACCATAGGTGCGGCCGGTGGTATTTCCACAGATGACATGAAAAGGAGCGTGGCGTCCATGCTGAACTGTATTGCCGTGGGGCTTGGGGGATTCCTGGGGTCCGTGTGCCGTTATCTGGCTGGGCAGATTCCACTGGGAAGGGACTGGGGCTTTCCCGTCCGGACGCTTGCCATCAACCTGATCGGCTCCTTTCTCATCGGCGCCGTCACGGCGCTGGCCCTGAAGCGGGCCGCCCCCGACCCCAGGCTGGTGCTCTTCCTGAAGGCAGGGGTGTGCGGGGGCTTCACCACCTTCTCCTCTTTTGCCCTGGAAACCGGAGATCTTCTGCAAAGCGGGCGCACGGCGGCGGCCCTGCTCTATGCGGCGGCAAGCCTGATCCTCGGCGTTGCGGCGGTATTTGCCGGGGAAGCGGCGGTGCGCTGACGCCCCCTTGGCGTACAGTTGAAAAAAGCTTGTGTTTTTTTGAAAATTTTACTTGCATTTTCAAAACTTTTCTGTTATGATACCAGTTGTGCCTGCAGATGGCATGGAAGTACGCAACAGCAAGGAGGTGCAACGGATGGCTAAGTGCGAGTTCTGCGATAAGGGCGTTACGTTCGGCATCAAGGTCTCTCACTCTCATCGGCGTTCCAATCGGATGTGGAAGCCCAATGTGAAGCGTGTGAAGGCAATTGTCGACGGCTCTCCCCGCCATGTGTATGTTTGTACCCGGTGTATGCGTTCCGGCAAGGTCACCAGAGCGGTCTGACATGGACAAACGAAATCCCGAACCACCCGGTTCGGGATTTTTTGCTGTATATTCGCAGTCTCAGAAAGGAGCCGTATGGAACAGCCCATTCTCCCCCTGCGGGACGCGCCCGTCCTGGCGGACGCGGCCGCCGTCTGGTTCAGCCGCCGCTGGGGAATCCCGGCGGAGTCCTACCGGGAGAGCATGGAGCAGTGCCTCCGCCGGAAGGCGCCGGTTCCCCAGTGGTACGTGGTCCGGGACGGCGGGCGCCTGCTGGCCGGGGCCGGCGTCATCGCAAACGACTTCCACGACCGGAAGGACCTGACGCCCAATCTCTGCGCCCTGTTTGTGGAGCCCCCCTGGCGGGGCCGCGGGACCGCCGGGCGCCTGCTGGACTTCATCCGGCGGGACCTGGGCGCCATGGGGATCCCCCGGCTCTACCTGGTGACGGACCACACCGCCTTTTACGAGCGGTACGGCTGGACGTTTCTGACCATGGTCACCGGGGACGACCATCTCCCGGAGCGGATGTATACCGCCCCCACCCTGCCCCCCGCGTCCAGCGCCCGTGTGCCGCCGGACCGGAAATGTCAATAGTAAATGCGAAAAAAATATAAAAATTTATTTTTAGGGCATC
>NZ_CAKVVF010000127.1:0-3579 GCF_934833455.1 Oscillibacter sp. KLE 1728 | reverse complement strand
TGACAATACTTGGCTGGCGACGGCCCGGGAAGATAGGTAGCGCCAACACTGAGAGACAGTCAATTGACTGTCTCTTTTTTGTTATTGTTTGTAACAGTTTTGTGAGGATTTATTGGACCGAACACTTTAAAATCGTTTTAGGTTCTGATTTCGTCTTTATTTGCGAACGGTCTGGGAAATAGGGAGGAGGCCCCATGGTAGATCCCAATAATCGACAGCTCCGGCCGCCCATTCACCGCAGCTGGCTGCGTTTGCGTCTGGGAAAACTCTATTACGGCGGACGGCGCCGTCTTCTGTGGATGTCGCCCCGGTTTCACTGGGCCAAACAGCGTCAGACGGAGCGCCTGCCGTATATGCTGATTTCACACGCCACACCCTTGTACCGCCATCTGCGGGGGGAGGATCAGGAACTCCAGGAAAACAAGGTGGCTAATCTCCGGCTTGCAGTGGCCCGGCTGGATGGGATTGTCCTGTATCCCGGCGAGACCTTCAGCTATTGGCGGCTGATCGGAAAGCCCACCCGCCGGAAGGGCTATCGAGACGGGATGGTGCTGTTTCTAGGCCGGATCGGCAGCGATGTGGGAGGCGGGCTGTGCCAGCTCTCCAATCTGATTTTCTGGATGACTCTCCACACGCCGCTGACGGTAGTGGAGCGGTACCGTCACTCTCACGATGTCTTTCCGGATACCAACCGGACCCAGCCCTTCGGCAGCGGCGCCACCTGCGCCTATCCCCACCGGGATCTGATGATCCGCAACGACACGGAACAGCCCTTCCAGCTCTGTGTCCAGGTGGGAAAGCAGGTTCTGAAGGGAGAGTGGCGGGCCCCGGCACCTCCGGTCTGCCGCTATGAGATCGTAGAGAGGAACCACCGGATGGACCAGGCATCCTGGGGCGGATATGTGCGGCATAACGAGCTGTACCGCCGCATCTATGACCTGGAGGGGGGCCTGCTGGAAGAGGAATTCCTCTTTGCAAATGACGCCATCATGATGTACAGCCCGCTTCTGCCGGAGGAGTCCTGACGCGGGCTTGTATTCTTTCCAAAACCGTGGTACACTATGAACAACCCTACTGAACCAAAGAGAGGTGTTTTTATGGATGCAAAAACGACGGGTATTGTCGCTTATATTACCTGGATCGGTCTGGTGATTGCCTTTGTACTGGGCGACCGGGAGGGCGCGAAATTCCATCTGAATCAAGCGCTGGTGATCTGGCTGGCGGGGCTGCTGAGCTTCATTCCATGTATCGGCTGGCTGTGGGGCATTTTTTGCTTCATCTGCGCGGTGATGGGCTTCATCTCCGCTGTCAATGGAGAGGAGAAGGCAGTTCCTCTGCTGGGACAGATCCGGTTGCTGAAGTAAAGGAGAAAGGGCCGCGCGCTGCGCGGCCTTTTTGCTGTTTACAGGGAGGAAATTTTATGCAGAGAGGTTCTATGACAGACCGGGAGGCCTATCCGACCGCCTGGATCACCCTGGCGGTTCTGGTGTTGCTATATCTGCTATGGCGCTTTGCGCTGGGGGCACCCACTGTCAGCCGCTGCTGGGTCTGGGAGCACTGGCATGTCTACTGCCCGGGCTGCGGAGGGACACGGGCGCTGATGGCCCTAGCCCAGGGACGGGTAGGCGCGGCTCTCTGGTACCACACGCCGGTGGTGATCACGCTGGCCCTGGCAGCGATCTATCTGTTTTCTCAAACCGCGTGGCGGCTGCGGGGAAAGCGGGGCTGGGTCCTGCGCTATGACCGCCGCTGGCCGATGGTCCTAGTGGGGCTGTTCCTGGCCAACTGCGTGGTCCGGAACGTCCTGTGGCTGGGCCTCGGCGTCCCGCTGTGAAGCGAATATGAGCCGCCTCATTGCGAGGCGGCTTTTTTGCGAGTACACCGTAACATTTTGCCACGCTGCTGGGTCATACAGGCAGAACAGGAGAAGGGGGGGAAGGACATGACGCTGCCGGAGCAAGAGCGGGAGCGGTTCTGCCAAGTGCTGCATCACAGCCGGACCAGCCTGTACCGTCTGGCTTTCAGTATCACCCGGAACAGCAGCGATGCTCAGGAGGCGGTGGCAGAGGCAGTCTGCCGGGCCTATGAGCGGTATCCTCAGCTGCGGGAAAAGGAGAAGCTGCCCCGGTGGCTGCTGAAGATCACCGCCAATGAGGCCCGGCGTCTCTGCCAACGGCGAGGCCGGACAGTCTCTTGGGATGATCTGCCCACGGAACCGGCAATACCGGGCCGGGAGACGGGGGACGATACCCTTTGGCAGGCGGTGCAGACCTTGCCACGAGACCAGCGGGAGGCGGTGGTGCTGTTCTACTATGAGGACCTGCCCACAGAGGAGATCGCCCGGATCGTGGGGACGTCCCCGGGGGCGGTGCGGGTCCGGCTGAGCCGGGCACGTGAGAAGCTGCGGAGCATCTTGAAGGAGGGAGACTATGGATGAGCTGGACGCCCGCCTGCGGGCAATGGCAAAGCGGGAGGACTGGGCCCTGCCCGCGGCCTATGAGTCGGCTATGGACGGGCTGGAGGAACAGATCCGCCAGGGCACCCTGGACCGGCCCGGAAAACGGCGGCTGGGGAAGCGGGTGCTGTTGCTGGCGGCGGCGCTGGCAGTACTGGCCTGTGGTTTTGCCGTGGCGGCGGAGCGCATGGGCTGGCTGAGCCCAGTGGTGGATGACGGCGGCAGCGGCGGAATGCTGAAGACCTGCTCCGTCCAGGTAGATCAGACCGTGGAGGGGAATCACTGCGATCTGACGCTGGAGAACGCCATCACCGACGGCCGGGTGATCTACTGCCTGGTAACGGCCCGGTATGATGAATCGTTCCCCGATATCGATGATGTAATGGAGGACACCCTGCTATTCGCCGGAAGCTGGGCGGATGTCATCAGCTGCTGGCGGGTGGACCAAGGCAAGGAACTCAACACGGCCCGGTTTATTCTGGCCACCGGGCAGGTGTCGGAGAACGCTCAGGAGAATTGTGAAGAGAACTACCTGGGACGGGAGGTGGAGCTGGTGGTGAAGATGCTGAACGACCGGGACACTGGCGTGATGCACCCCATTGAGATCTATGCATTCCATGTCCGGATGAATGACACGATCCCTGTTCGGGAGGTCAGTTGGCCGGACGGCACCCGGGCGGTGGTGACGCCCCTGCGGGCGGAAGTCTGGTTTCCTGTGGAAGAGACCTCTTATGACCTATGGCTGGAAGAGTCCCAGTCCGCTGTCACCTGGGAGGAGGACTTTCTCGCAAAGCAGGTGCTGACACTTTATTTTACTGACGGCAGGGCCCTGGAGATGGAGGATGCTTTGACCCAGCGGATCCAGAGAGGCACCCATGCCATCCACATAGAATTCGTGGAGGCGTCGGAGCAGAGAGCACCGCTCTGCCACCTGTCCCTGCTGTCGCCCCGGCTGCTGGACCCGGACAGCGTAACCGGCTTGGAGTTGAACGGACAATGGTACGAATTCCCGGCGGCATAACTGCAAAAGGCCCGAAGAGCCAGCACTCTCCGGGCCTTGTTCGTTCACTCCTGATAGAGCGGGAACCGCTTGCACAGCTCCGCCACTTCCGCACGGACCTGCT
>NZ_CAKVVF010000126.1:0-3847 GCF_934833455.1 Oscillibacter sp. KLE 1728 | reverse complement strand
CCCCGGTTCCGGTCCACCAGTCCCGCCAGCGGGCGCCCGGCGGCGTAGTTCTCCAGATCGGCACAGAAGCGGGCCACGTTTTCGTCGCAGGTGTAGCCCAGGGTCATGTTGCCGGAGACGTGGGGGGTGAGAATGATGTTGCGGGCGTCCCACAGAGGATCGTCCTGGGGCAGAGGCTCCGGGTCCATCACGTCCAGGGCGGCGCCTGCCAGCTTTCCGCTGTTCAGGGCCTCCGCCAGGGCCTTCTGGTCCAGAGCGGTGCCACGGCCCACGTTGATGACGCAGGCGTCGGCGGGCAGCAGGGCGATCCGCTCCCGGTTCAGGATGTGAACGGTCTCCGGCGTGCTGGGCAGGGCCATCACCAGGATTTTTGTGCGGGGCAGCACGTCGTCCAGAGCGGAGATGGGATACACCTCGTCGAAGGCGGGGTGGGGCTTTCCGCTGCGGCTGAGACCCACGATCTTCGCGGCCCCCATGCCCCGCAGCCGGTCCGCCACATGGCGTCCGATATCCCCGGTGCCCAGGATGGTGAATTCGTTGTCCCGGATGGAGCGGACGGGCAACTGATTGGACCAGCCGTGGCCCCGGACGATTTCGATGTACTCCGGCATCCGCCGCAGCAGCATCAGGGTCACCATCACCACATGCTCGGCGATGGTAACGCCGTAGACGTTGGAGTTGGTCAGCAGGCAGTCTGGGTTGGCGAACAGGCCAGGGTCCTTGCAGTAGAGGTCCACCCCGGCAAAGGAGCAGCAGTACCACTTCAGCGTAGCGGGAGCGGCGCGCAGAAGGTCAGCGGAATGGGCGTACAGAACCTCGCAGTGCTGGAGGCAGTCCTTCGCCTCCTCAAACTGGTCCAGGTTGAAGAAATGGGGGGTGAAGCCCGTCCGGCGGGCGGTCTCCCGGATCCGGTCCTTGTGGGCTTCCGTGAGGAATTCCTGATAGATGCAGATATTGCGATTCATAAACAATCAGACTCCTTTTGAATGGATTGACAGAGTTGCTCGGCACAGTGCATCCCATCCGCGGCGGCGGAGAGGATGCCGCCGGCATAGCCGGCTCCCTCGCCGCAGGGGTACAGGCCCCGGAGAGAGGACTGGCAGGTCCCATCCCGTGGGATGCGCACTGGGGAGGAGGAACGGCTCTCCACCGCCGTCAGGACGGCGTCCGGATCGTCGTAGCCCCGGAGCTTCTGCCCCAGCAGGGGGAGCGCCCCGGCAATGGTATCCGCCACGAAGGGCGGCAGGCACCGGCGCAGGTCCGTCCAGGTGACGCCGGGGCGGTAGCTGGGGTGCACTCGGCCTGGGCCGACGGAGGGCCGCCCCGCCAGAAAGTCCCCCACCCGCTGGGCCGGGGCCCGGTAGTCCCCACCCCCCAGAGCGTAGGCTGCAGACTCCAGCTTCCGCTGGAAGGCGATACCCGCCAGGGGATCTTCCGCCCCGCCATAGTCCTCTGGCGTCACGTTCACCAGCAGGCCGCCATTGATATTCTCCTTGTCCCGGGCGAATTCGCTCATGCCGTTGGTGACCACCCGCTCCGCCTCAGAAGCGGCCGCCACCACCTCCCCGCCGGGGCAGACGCAGAAGGAGTAGGCCGCCCGGCCGCCGGGCAGATGGCAGGAGAGCTTGTAGGTAGACGCCGGAAGCCCGGGATGCCCGGCGTACTGCCGGTATTGGGCGGCGTCGCAGTCCGCCTGCCGGTGTTCGATCCGCACCCCCACGGCGAAGGGCTTGGCCTCCATGGGCACACCCCTTTTATGGAGCATGGCGAAGGTGTCCCGGGCGGAGTGCCCTGGGCAGAGGAGCAGGTGGGAGCAGGGAAGGGTATAAACGCCCTCCGGCCCCTCCGCGGTGATGCCCCGCAGGGCGCCGTCCCGGATGTCCAGATCCGCCAGCCGGCTCTCAAACCGGATGTCCGTTCCCAGTTCCAGCAGACGGCGGCGCAGGTTTACCAGAACGGTGTGGAGATAATCCGTGCCCACATGGGGTTTGGCATCGATCAAAATATCCTCCGGAGCGCCGCAGGATAACAACGTCTCCAGGATAAAGCGGTGGCGGGGGTCGCGTGTGCCGGTGTTCAGTTTCCCGTCCGAGAAGGCTCCTGCGCCGCCCTCGCCGAATTGGACATTGGAGGTCAGGTCCAGCTCTCCCGTGGCCCAGAACCGTTCCACATCCGCCTTCCGTCGCTCCACCGGGCGGCCCCGCTCCAGCAGGATGGGGCGCAGCCCCGCCTGGGCCAGCACCAGGGCGGCGAAGAGCCCCGCGGGCCCGGCGCCCACCACCACGGGAGGCACCGCCGGCGCAGGCAGGGGAGACGGCGGCGTGTACGCCGGGGCCTGTGCGGCCCGGCTGATCTTCCGGCTCCTGGCTCGGCGGAGAATAGCGGACTCCTCCTTGACCGCGACCTCCACCGTGTAGACCAGGCGGACTTCTTCCCGGGCGTCCACACTGCGGCGGAGTAAGCGCAGGGAGAGAATGTCCTTCTCCCGCATCCGGAGCAGCCGGGCGGCCTCAGCGGCCAGCTCCGCCATGCCGGCCTCCGGCGGGAGCTTGATGGAATCGATTCTTAACACCTTGTTCAAAGTTCCTTTCAGATGTGTTTAAGATAAGCATACTATACTTCAGTCAAAGGTTCAAGGAAGAGCCCCTGAAAAGCTTCCGGTTTTTTCCGGAGCGCCGTCCGGGACAATTCAAAAATTGGAATCAGAAACTTCATACTTTTGACACGATCCCATGTTATCCTCTGTTCTAAACAATGGATGAGCGGGATACATAATAGGAGGCAATCATTATGTATAACGACGAACACAATCTCTATCACTACACCTACCGGAAGGACGGCAGCGAGGCGGAGGCGCATTCGGCTCCCCAGCCCGGCCCGGTACAGGACCATAACAGCGGGCCGCAGCAGCCCGTGCAGGAGATGAAGCCTGTGAAGAAAAACCGCATTGGACTGAAGGTGACGGCCCTGGCCCTGTGCTGCGCCCTGCTGGGCGGCGCCGTGGGCGGCGGCATTGTCTGGGGCGTCGGCAGAAGCGGCGACGAGACCTCGGTCAACGTCAGCGGCCGCACCGTCAGTCAGGTCGCACTGAAAACCGTGGACGGCAAGACGGCGATGAGCGACGCGGAGGTTTACGCCGCCAATGTCAACAGCGTGGTGTCTATCAATGTCACCGGGACCAACAGCAACAACTTCTTCGGTCAGCCGGTACAAACGGCATCCTCCGGCTCCGGCTTCATTCTCACCACGGATGGCTATATTGTCACCAACTACCATGTGGTGGAGGATGCCCAGACCGTGAAGGTCACCCTGTACAACGGCGATGAATACGACGCCCAGTATGTGGGCGGGGATGAGGACTACGACATCGCGGTCATCAAGATCGAGGCCTCCGGCCTGCAGGCCGTCACCCTGGGCGACAGTGAGAAGCTGAATGTGGGCGACCGGGTTCTGGCCATTGGCAACCCCCTGGGGGACCTGACGTTCTCCATGAGCGGCGGCATGGTCTCCAGCGTGAACCGCACCATCAACGTGGACGGCACGCCCTTCAATATGATCCAGACCGATACCTCCATCAACCCCGGCAACTCCGGTGGTCCGCTGCTGAACAGCTACGGCGAGGTGGTGGGTATCGTGTCCGCCAAATACTCCAGCTACGGCAGCTCCGGCGAGAGTGTGGAGGGCTTGGGCTTCGCTATCCCCATCAATGACGTCATCAGCATGATCCAGGACATCATGACCAACGGCTATGTGAGCAACAAGGCCTATCTGGGCGCCACCATCGGCACCCTGACCAGCGGCATGGCCCAGCAGTACCGCTATGACATCAGCCAGGGTGCCTTCGTAT
>NZ_CAKVVF010000125.1:0-4036 GCF_934833455.1 Oscillibacter sp. KLE 1728 | reverse complement strand
CGGCCGCCCTTGCCGCCGATGGTGGCGTAGGACTTGCGGGAGCCGATCAGCTTCTGGTTGACGAACACGGCGATGGAGGCAATAATAATCATCAGGATCGCCATGGCAAATCCGGTCTGCGTATCCCGGGAGTTGATATTCATGTACAGCTGGCTGGACAGGGTGTAGTACTGCACCGGAGAGCCCAGATAGTTGATGGTTCCGAAGGTGCCGATGGCCTTGGAGAAAGTCAGGATCACGGCCGACAGGATGGCCGGCAGCACCAAAGGCAGAGTGATCTTCCGCAGGATCATGGCCTTGCCCGCGCCCTGGATCTCACCCATCTCCTCCAGCTCGGAGTTGATGGAGTTCAGTGCTGAGGATACCAGCAGGTATGTATAGGCGTAATAATGAAGGGTCAGCACGATGATGATGGCGACAGGGCCATAGGCCAGCCACTCCGGCACATCCAGCCCCAGGGAGGCCATGAAGCCGGGCGCGCCGCCCAACCTCGCTGTCTTGAACATGGACAGCCACGCCTGGGATTTGCACCAGGAGGGGATCATGTAGGGGATAATCACCGCCAGGGAGAAAAACTTCTTGAAGGGCAGATCCGACCGGACCATCAGCCAGGCCAGAATGGAACCCAGCAGGATGGCGCACACGGACACGCAGACGCCGATGACCAGGGAGTTGATCAACGGCTTGATCAGCATGGTCCAGGACAGCTCACTGGCCAGCAGCCGCTGCCAGTAGTACAGGGTAAAGTCGCCGGCCTTGCCGCCGCCCACAGCCCGGATGTCCCGCTGGGCCAGCTCAAAGGTGGTGGCGATCATGTCCAGCAGCGGCAGGACGATCAGATAGACCAGCAGAACGACGGCGATCAGTACGATGATGTTGTAGGGATTTGTCACCACTGCCTTGATCTGATTCTTCAGCCGCCGGCTTTTTGAATACGTTTGCTCTTGCGGTTTCATCTTCCTCTTGCACCCTCTCTCCTCAGTTCCTCTTGTTGTTTGTGTTAAATATCGCAAACGTTTTCGTTTCTATGCGATTTCAAATTTAACATTCGTTCATACTTTTGTCAAGAACTATACCGCATATTTAATAAAGTATCCAATAAAATTATTCTAATTTTGGTTATTTCGTTGTCTTGCAAAATTCAAATCCGAACGGCTCACACAAACGTTTTCCGGGATTTGAAAAAAATGATGCGTTCACTTCAGCGGCGGCAGCAACTCCAGCAATTCCGGGAACGTATCGATCACTGCATCCGGCCGCGTCTCCTCCGTGAACTCCACAGGATGCTTCTTCTCCGGAGACCGGAAGATGATGTTGCAGCCGATTCCCGCAGCCTTGGCCCCTGGAATATCTCGCTTGATGTTGTCCGCCACGGAGACGCAGTCTGCCAGATCCACCCCCAGTTCCCGGGCTGCAATGTGGTAAATCTCCGCGCCAGGCTTGCGCAGATGGCACACGGAGGAGAGCACCACACTGCCAAAATACGGGGCCAGCCGATCCTCCTCCAGCCAGTCGGGCACCTCGTGCTCGCCAATCAGGTTGGACACAATGCCCAGCTTGTATCCCCGCTCGTGCAAGGTTCGGATCACTTCTGCCCCGCCGTCCACCACCACACGCCGGCCTTTGGACTGGCGGTACTCAAAGGACAGCTCATGGCAGACCTGGGCAATGCGCTTCTGGTCATAGTCCGGCAGCAGCCACCGGCACCAGAGCTCCCGGTCGCCAGCCTCCTTGTTCTCTCCCAGGGCCCAGCGGCGATAGGACTCGTAGCGGTCTTCTACCAACTGATAGAAGTCCTCCACCTGCAGCGGTGCCCCCGCCAGCTCCGTCATCTTCCTGCGGGCATGGCGCATATAGGGCTCATCCTCCAGCGCAATCCGAAGGGTGCCGCCCAAGTCGAACAGGACGGCCCTGTACCTTTTTTCGTTCATCCTTCCTCCTTATCCGCAGACAGGCAGATGCTCTCTGGATCCGCTGCCCACTCGTCTTATGCACTGAATGCAAACGTTTTCGATTTTCTGTCTTTATTCTATGGTAGATTACTTTTCTCTGTCAAGGGGAGGAACCGCCAAAGACACTCCCCTGTTTTTGCCATTTTGACCAAAAGTCCAGAAATCGCAGTTTTATATTGACTTTTCTGACAAAACTCTATATATTTCAATGCAGAAGTGTACTTCTCTTTCTTGCGGGCGGAGTTGCGTCGCAGAATCGAAAACGTTTGCATTTTCGCGCATTTTTGGGTGGAAAAACCGGCTTTTGTCTGCCCTGTTCCAAGGCGCTGTCCCCCCTCCCGCAGTTTGAGCGTGACAGTCTGAATCATGGAAAGAAGGCATTTTATGGACGGATACCTGTTTGACCCCCACACTCACACGGCGGAAACCAGCAAGTGCGGCCACCTGCCGGCGGCGGAGGTGGTGGACCGCTATGTGCGCCATGGCTTCTCCGGACTGGTTGTGACGGACCATCTCCACCCGGAGTACCTCTCCCGGATTGACACAGACCACGATTGGAATAAGGTCATAGACCACTATCTCTCCGGCTACCGCGCCTCCAAACAGCGGGGCGACGAGGTGGGCTTCCAAGTGCTGCTCGGCGCGGAACTGCGATTTCCCGAAAATGACAACGACTACCTGGTGTACGGCATTGATGAGGCGTGGCTGCGATCCAACCCCTACGTTTGCTGCATGAGCGCCCGGGAGTTCTTCCAGAAATTCCATAACCAGGTGCTTATTATCCACGCCCACCCCTATCGGGACGGCAACACTACGGTGTTTGAGGACGCGATTCACGGTACGGAGATCATCAACGGCAATCCCCGGCACGACAACTACAATGACCGGGCTCTAGAGCTGGCCCGCCGCCATCCAGAATACTACCGCCTGGCGGGATCCGACACCCATCAGAGTGGGGACGAGGCCCGGGCCGGCGTGATCCTGCCAGAGAGGCCCGCCGACTCCTTTGCCTACAAGACCTTGATTGGGCAGCACCGTTTCCACCTCTGGAGCCCGGAGTTCCAGTCCTTTGTGGACACGGATGAGGAAATGCGGAAGGAGAAACAGAAATGAGCCAGTTTGACTCTCTGATCATCGGCGAGGTGGCACAGGACACCAATGTGGACTATGACGGCACCACCGTCCATGCCGTGGGCGGCGCCGTGTACTACTCCGGCTTCGCCGCCGCCAACACCGGCCACAAGACCGCGGTGCTCCCCAAGGCGGACACGGCCCAGGTGGACCTGGCCGCCGCCTTCGCCCCAGCCCCAAATGTGACCGTCTATCCCCTGCACAGCAGGACCTCCTTTGTCACAAAAAACGTCTACCACACCCCGGACCGGGAGCGGCGCACCTCCACCGTGGACAGCGTCATCGAACCATACCGCACCGAGGAGGTGCCGGATATCGATGCGGCGATCTGGCATCTGGCGGGCCTGGCAGCGGGCGACATTCCCAACGAGATGATCCCCTTTGCCGCCCGGCACGCCATGGTGGCCATCGACGTGCAAACCATGCTGCGCTGGGTGGAGAACGGCGGCATGGTCTATCACGACTGGGCAGAGAAAAAGGAGCTGCTGCCGTATGTCCGATTTCTCAAGACCGACGCGGCGGAGGCGGAGATTCTGACAGGTCTCACCGACCGGGCTGAGGCCGCCAGACAGCTTTACCAGTGGGGCGCCAAGGAGATTCTCATCACCCATAACACGGAGGTGCTGGTCTACGATGGTCGGGAGATCTACACATGCCCCATCCGGGCCAGAAACCTCTCCGGCCGGACCGGGCGGGGCGACACCACCTTCGCCGGCTACATCAATGAGCGGCTGACTGCTGACATCCCCACCGCCCTCCGCTTCGCCACCGCCTTAGTGTCCCTGAAGATGGAGACCCCCGGCCCCTTCCCCGGCACCCGGGCGGATGTAGATGCCTATCTGAAGGAATTCTACTGAGCGCCATTTCCGTATCCATCTCCCGAAATCACCAAGACGGCTGCCAACCCGGCAGCCGTCTTTTCAGCTCTGCTCCGAAGTTAGGGACTAGATATT
>NZ_CAKVVF010000124.1:0-4072 GCF_934833455.1 Oscillibacter sp. KLE 1728 | reverse complement strand
CGACGGGGAGACCATCGGCTTTACCGAGGGGCAGTATCTGTCCATCTCCCGCAGCGCCGGTGTCTGGCACGACGGCATGACGCTGAAGATCCCCTATCCGGAGGAGCCGTGACCGCTCCGCCGGCATACGCAAATGCCCCCGCGGTGAAAGCCGCGGGGGCATTTGTCAGCAACGCTTGCGCCGCTTCCGCTCCAGGCGGGGATCCCGCCGCTGAAAGGGCTTGTCGATGAGGATGATGTCGTCTCCGATCCGCTGGATGCACTCCCAGGGGATGTAGAACTCCTCCCCCCTGCCGAACAGGCCGAAAAAGCGGCCCGGGCCGTAGACGATGATGGCTACCACCTGCCCCTCCGGCACCCGCACGTCCAGGTCCGACACGTAGCCCAGGCGGCAGCCGTCGCAGACGTTGATGACCTCCTTGCACCGGAAATCCCGGATCCTGCACTGCACCGCGCTCACCCCCTGCCTTGAGACTATGCAGTGGACGGAATGTCCCAACACTGTTTTATGCAGACGGGCAGAAAGCGACAAAAGCTTCCAGTATAGGAAAAAAGCCCTCCGGCCATACTGAACTCATGAAGTTTCAGGTTTTGAGGGGGCACAGCCATGCAGGGCAAGGTGGAGATCGCGGGCGTCAACACGGCAAAGCTGAAGGTGTTGAAAAACGAGGAGACCATGGAACTCCTGCGCCGCACCAAGGCCGGGGACCAGGAGGCCCGCCGGGAACTGATCGAGGGAAATCTGCGGCTGGTGCTCTCCGTCATCCAGCGCTTCGCCGGCCGGGGCGAGAACGCCGACGACCTGTTTCAGGTGGGCTGCGTGGGGCTCATCAAGGCCATCGACAACTTTGACATCAATCAGCCGGTGCGGTTTTCCACTTACGGCGTGCCCATGATCATCGGCGAGATCCGCCGATATCTCCGGGACAACAGCGCCATCCGGGTGTCCCGCTCCATGCGGGACACGGCCTATAAAGTCCTGCAGGTCCGGGACAGGTACCTGGCGGAAAACCAGCGGGAGCCCACGGTGGAACAGATCGCCCAGGAGCTGGGCATCCCCCGGGAGGAAGTGGTCTTCGCCATGGACGCCATCGTGGATCCCGTGTCGCTGTACGAGCCGGTATACTCCGACGGCGGCGACGCCATCTGCGTCATGGACCAGGTCAGCGACACCCGGAACACCGACGAGGCCTGGACGGACCGCATCGCCCTGAAAGAGGCCATGAAGCGGCTGGATGACCGGGAGCGGCGCATCCTCTCCCTGCGGTTCTACGAGGGAAAGACCCAGATGGAGGTCAGCGCGGAGGTCGGCATCTCCCAGGCTCAGGTGAGCCGGCTGGAGAAGGGCGCCATCAACACCATCAAAAAAAATATATGAGCAGGCGGGGCCGGGAAACCGGCCCCGCTGTCTTTACGTCTCAGAGGCTTCTGTTGTCTCCGTCGGTGAGAGCCCGTTAAAGAAGCTCCCGCCATCCGACAAAGTGAATGTCTTGGACAGGCCCGCGGCGCTCTGGCCGCCCTCTCCGCCGCCGGGGCCGCGGCCGCCTGCGGGAGATTCCCTACCGTCAGGCTCCATTTCCCCATCCGGGCGCTCAGGGGGATCGTCCGGAACTTCACTGCCAGCGTTCTCCGGCACCTCGCCCTCCGGCGCCTGCCAGGGATCCAAGTCCGCGGGAGGCGCCTCACCGCCCATGTGCCGACCGCCGCCGGGGCTGCCCACGCCGTCGGACATGGTGCCGGCCAGTTGGGTGTCTCCCTGCCACAGGGTGTAGTCCCCTGCCGTCAGGTCCGGGGAGGACACCACCAGACAGGTGAAGTCGTTTGCCGGCGTCCAGGTGCCCACAGTCTCCCCGTCGGCGTTTTGCAGGGTATAGGTCTGGCCGCCGTTCTGCCGGGATGCAAAGGAGAACACCACATAGTTCTGGGCCCCGCCGTCGATTTGGTCATACATATTGCCGGAGGCCGCTACTGTGCCGCCGTTGATGGTGATGCCCATGGTGGCGTCGATACCCGCGTCCCCGCTGTCGGAGCAGGCCGCGGCGGTGACGGCGCCGCCGTTGATTACCAGCCAGCCGTTGGAGTCGATGCCGTCGCCTTCGCCGGTCTCGCCGGTGACCTGAATGTTCACGGAACCGCCGTTGACAGTGGTGACGGATACATTGTCCTCATTGGTGTTGATGCCGTCATTGCCGGAGGTGATGTTGATGGTGCCGCCGTTGATGGTGAGGTGCAGCTCCGTGTCCAGCCCCTCATTGTCGGCGGTGATGTTCAGCACACCAGTGCCGGCCTCACCCCCGTCCACATTCATGGACATCTTGGAGTAAAATGCGCCGTCGTATTTGTGGAGCTTCTCGCTGTCCTCCACGGTCATTCCGTCCTCGCTGAGCACCACGCTGTCCGGGTCGTAGATCCGGGCCACATAGGAGCCGGTGACGTTGTTGATAGTACCGTCAGCAATCAGCACGTTGGCACCGGCGGCGGAGGTGTCCACGGTCTCCGAGGCGGTGTCCTCGTCTGTGCTGCCGCACTCATAGACGTTATAGAAAATCACCGCCGGGGCCACAGTGCAGGTGATGTCCACGCCGTTCAGGATCAGCGTCACCACTGCCGCCGGGTCGTCCTCCGCGTCCTCCCCCAGGTCCACAGCGATCTGTCCTGCGGACAGGGTGCCGCTGAGGGCGTAGGTGCCGGGTTGTGTGATGTGGACCACCGTGTGGGCCTCCGCCTCTTCGGCGGTGTGTTCGTCGGCCTCCGTGCCCTCGCCGTAGGTGAAGTCGCGGCCGGATTCATAGCAGACAATGTCATGGGCCGTGTGGACGGCGGCTGACTCGTCTGTGGAGACCGCCTTCCCGTCCACAATAATGCCGTCATCCGAGAGGACGATGGAAACAGCGTCCGGAAATTCCTGCGCGGCCGTCTCGCGGCCCTGCGCGCCGCAGCCAGAAAGCGCGGCCGCAGCCATCGCCAGCCCCAGCAAGAGAGAAGCAATTCGTTTCATTGCAGCAAATCCTTTCCGTCAAGATGGAGGCAGTCTATCATGGATTTCTGAATTTCCACTGAAAAAAGGAGGAAAAAAATTGACCTTTTCACAAGTTCGGAGTAAGCTGAAAGCAAGTCATCAAAAACGAGGAGACCGCACACATGGACTACAAAAAGCTCAGAGACACCCGGAACAGCTCCAACCCCTTCGCCCAGCGGCTGGGGATCTTTGTGGAGGAGATCGGCCCCGGCTACGCCCGGGCGGTAAAGGACATCACGGCGGAGGACGCCAACCCTGTGGGGGTTGCCCACGGGGGCTGCTACTTCTCCCTGGCAGACACGGCCTGCGGCTCCGCCATGGCCTCCCACGGATATTATGCCGTGACGGTGAACGCCTCCTACAACTTTCTCCGCAGCGCCAAGCTGGGGGACCATCTGGTGGCAGAGGCCCGGGAGACCAAGCCCGGCCGAACTCTCTGCTTTTACGAGGTGGAGATCCGGGATCAGGCGGGGACGCTGCTGGGGAACGGATCCATCACCTTCTACAAGCTGGACCGGGAGATCCCGCTGTGAGAAGCGCATACAAAAAGACCGCCCTTCGGCGGTCTTTTTGCATGCTTATTTCTTGAAGCTGTCCTTCAAGCTCACAGATCGGTTGAACACCAGATGGCCGGGCTTGGAGTCCTTGCTGTCCAGGCAGAAGTAGCCCAGGCGCATGAACTGGAAGCTGGCGGGAGCTGCGGCATCCGCCAGGGAAGGCTCCACCTTGCAGCCGGTGAGGACCTCCAGGGAGTTGGGGTTCAGGCACTCCAGAAAGTTCTTGTCGGCGGCGTCCGGGTCCGCGTCGGTGAACAGGTTGTCGTACAGCCGCACCTCCGCGTCGATGGCGGTGGCGGCATCCACCCAATGGATGGTGGCACCCCTCACCTTCCGGCCGTCAGCGGGGTCGCCGCCCCGGCTCTCCGGGTCGTACTCCGCCAGCACCTCGGTGACGCTGCCGTTCTCGTCCTTCACGCAGCCGGTGCAGCGGATGAGATAAGCCCCTTTCAGGCGGCACTCCGGTCCATTGGGGTAGAGCCGCTTGTACTTGGGC
>NZ_CAKVVF010000123.1:0-4134 GCF_934833455.1 Oscillibacter sp. KLE 1728 | reverse complement strand
AGATCAACAGCATCTCCCGTCTGGAGGCCGCTCTGGATGCCGTGAGAGACGAGGACCTGAAGGATCAGGGCACTGTGGAGATCGACCTGTATGTGAAGGACGGCGAGATCACCTTCATCTGCGTCACCGATGTGGGCGGCGTTGCCAAAGACGACGGTGAGCAGGGAAGCAGCGAGCTGGACCTGACCGGTGTGGAGAATTTCGCCTGCAACAACAATATCGTTACTGTTGACCTGGTCGGCACCGGAAAGATTCCCGCTAACTATCCTGTTACTGTGACTCTGATGAAGGCCAACAGCACCGAGGGCGATGCGGAAGTCGGCTTCAAGGAGCATGTAAACCTGGCTGCCTATGAGGTTAATGATTGGAACAACCTGGGAAAAATCGCGATCCAGGAAAGTGGTAATTACTATGTAATTATCACCATCGAAAATGAAGACGGCAGAGTTGTGGATGAGTTCACTTCCAACACTGTCCGCTTCGTCTACACTGTCCAGCCGTAAGGCAAATAGTTTCTTTCAAGTAACTTGTTGCGCAAGAAAGCCCCCGCTCATACGAGCGGGGGCTTTCCCTGTTTCCGTCACATCCAGGCCAGTAGTGCTGAACATCGTCCTCCAGCCCCGCGTACTGGCCCGCGGCCTTGAAAAAGGTCTCTCCAGGAGTTGAAGGAGATCCTGTCTGCTCAGATAACTTTTCCCTCTTCCCCATGGGTGCCGGTCTTCCGGCGCTCATTTTTTTGTAAAATACAGCCAGATTCAAGACAAAAGTAAAAAAATATATTATGATAGATTGAAAGGGGGTTCCAAATTCTGGAAGACAGGCTGCGCAGCTTCCACACGCAATGGAAGATGTCGAATTTTCTGAGAGATGTCGTTTTTTCAGGCTTTGCTGTTTTTCGTCGTACAATCTTCTCATCGCAAATTTCGAGGAGGTGCTCTCCATGGACACGATCATCCGGGAAACGCTGCGCCCCTTTGGCATTACGCGCAATTACCGCGGTTACCCGCAGACGGTCCGCGCCATTGCTCTGGTCCTGGAAGACGAATCCCGCCTGCTCAACGTCACCGAAGAGATCTATGAAGTCGTGGCCCTGCAGACCCGGTGCCATCCCTCCAACGTGGAGCGGAACATCCGGACTGTCGTTCTCTGCGCGTGGCATACAAACCGACCGCTTCTGGTCAAAATGGCGGGATTTACGCTGACGGCTCCGCCCCGCGCCTCCCAGTTTATTGATATCATTGCCTCCTACATCCAGCGGGAAGTTTTGAGTGACCCCAACCGCCGTGTGCTGATCTGATGCCCCTCGCCTGTCTGTTCCGGGATTTGGTACCGACGGCCCATCTGCGGCCCCCCGTGCGGCAGGGATTCCCGCGTCTGCTGATGCAGCGGAATTCCTGCTCTGCGCTGGCGGAAGTGCCGCCGCGGCGGCCTGCCGGAACAGCCGGCAAATCGCCCGCTCCCCTCTCCCCGGCCAACGAATCCGGCACAGGCGGCCGCCCCATTCCGCGGGGCGGCCGCCTGTCAGTCTCTCACTCTATTTCTGGCCGGTGATCAGCGCCAGCCGGGTCTCCACGGTGTCCAGCTGCTTCTTCACATTGCCCACGATATCCGCACCCACGATGTTTCCCTCGCCGTCCACGATATATGTAGTGGGATAGGTGGAAATATCCGCAACGAAGTCCTTGTAGAAATCGCCCTCCGGATCCGGAGAGATATTGTGATAGGTCACGCCCTTTTCCTTCAAAATCTCCCGGGCCGTGTCCAGCTGCTCCCGGCTCTCGCCGGAGTCGGTACCCACACCGATGAGGTTGATGTTTCGCTCTTTGAAATCCTGATACAGCTCCTCCAGTTCAGGCATCTCGGCGATGCAGGAACCGCAGCCATTGTTCCAGAAATTGACGATGGTGGCGTCATAGTCGGCGAAAATGTCGCTGGAGATCTCATCGCCCGCAATGTCCACCTCGGAAAATTCCGGGAAAGGTGTCTTGGACACCAGGGCGTCCTCTTCACCGGAGCTGCAGCCGGTCAATGCGGCGGTCATCAGTACCGCCGACAGCAATAGGATCAGAACACGTTTCATGTGGCAGTCTCCTTCTTCTCTTGTATTGTTTTGATCGAAAATACCCTGGTGATGGCCCCATGGGGGCAGGCAGCCGCACAGTCCCCGCAGCGGATGCACTCAGCATGGTTGGGCGTCCTGAACACATCCACATCCATCCTGCACGCACGACTGCACGCCCCGCAGGCGGTGCACCGGCCCGAGTCCACCTGCAGGCGGCAGATGGAAATTCTGTTGCACAGCCCGTAAAAGGCCCCCAGCGGGCACAGCCACTTGCAGAAAGGCCGGTAGAAAAACACCGCCAGCAGAGCTGTCCCCAGCAGGATGCAGCTCTTCCAGGTAAATAGTCCGCCCAGGCCGGCCCGGATGCCGGCATCGGCCAGCGCCAGCGGGATGCCGCCCTCCAGGATGCCGGCGGGGCAGATATACTTGCAGAAGAACGGGTCGCCCATTCCCACCTCGTTGACCACCGTCATAGGCAGGACAATGACGAAGAGCGCCAGAATCCCGTATTTCAGATAGGTCAAGATGCGGACCCGCCTGGTGCTGAACTTTTTTGCAGGGATTTTGTGAAGCAGCTCCTGGAACCATCCGAACGGGCACAGAAAGCCGCACACCACCCGCCCCAGCAGCGCGCCTGCGAAAATGAGGAATCCCACCACATACCATGCAAACTGGAACTTGGAGGAGCCGATCACCGCCTGAAGCGCCCCGATGGGGCACGAAGCTGCCGCGGCCGGACAGGAGTAGCAATTCAGCCCGGGGACGCAGACGGCCTTCAGGCCGGTCCTGGAGATCCTTCCATGCAGGAAGTTCATCAAAAAGGGGTTGGAAGCCAGCGCGGCCCCCAGCTGGATCTTCCAGCGATGCTTGTTTTCAGCCAATGCCCACACACTCCAAACACAGGTTGACGCCCTTGTGCAGGACCATGTCCGCTTCCCCGCGCCACAGCCCCAGTCCAATCATCAGCAGGGCGGCTGCCAGACAACAGAACGTGATCTTTCTCATATCAGCCCATAGCCGCCATAGCGGCGCCGCCCTCTGCCGCCGTCCCAGACTGGAACGCGGCGTTCCGGCTCATCTCCACAAAGGCGGCCGCGGACGCAGGCAGCTCCTCTGCGTCCACGGCGGAATACCATGCAGAGAGGAATGTTCCGTTCACATACCAGGAGGCGACGTTTGGCATCTCCCCGTCCTCCACCATGCTTCTGTTGCTGCCCACAGCTGCTGCCAGAGAGTCGTTGTAGAGGATGACGGGGAAGGGTGCATCGGCAAACATCTCGCTGCCGGTTCCGCTTTTGGTGCAGGCCAGGATTTCCGCCCCATTCTCCGCAACGCCCCCATATCCCTCCGCCAGTGCGTTATAGAAGACCTGCGTCCCCTCCGCTTCCGGATCCAGGAAGGCAAAGAACACCACATCCCCCAGCTGTTCCCGGGTAAACGCCTCTCCGGACAGGGTGGTCGTGGCAAAGTCGCCCACCATGTTGCTCTCTGTTTTGCTGGCGGCGGGAACGCTGTTCTCCTCATAATAGGCATCCACCCACGCCTGATCGACCCAGCCCTTATCCAGGGCGTCCTCGATGGTAAGCGTACCAGCCTCGATGGATTGTTCCACGTCCTCCTGACTGGGCCGCTTCTCTCCGCAGGCCGCCAGGGACAGGGCCATGGCAGCGGCCAGACCCAGCACGGCCAGCTTCCGTTTGTTCTTGCATCGCTTCATAAAAAACCTCCTTGCCGCACCTGCGGCGGATTTTGGACAGGAGGCATTGTAGCATGGAAAACGTAAATTTCCTGTCAAGGCGGTCTTGATGGAAATTTTATCTGGATGTGCTATAATAGCCGCACATGGAAAAGGGCGGTGAGTGGGATGCGGATTTTGGTGGTGGAGGATGAGCGTCTCCTGTGCGACGGGATCGCGGAGGATCTGAGACTGGAAAAATACACGGTGGATTGCTGCTACGATGGTGCTGCGGCCTGTGAGCGGCTGTTTGTGGAACCCTATGATCTGGTGGTCCTGGATCTGAACCTGCCAGGCATGGATGGGCTGGAGCTGCTCCGGCACATCCGGACGGAAC
>NZ_CAKVVF010000122.1:0-4229 GCF_934833455.1 Oscillibacter sp. KLE 1728 | reverse complement strand
CTTTGCGGCGAATAACCTTGCACTTCTCGCACATGGGCTTCACGGACGGTCTTACTTTCATAGTTTTTAACCATTCCTTTCAGCGGTTTGTGTCTTTTCAGCTCAAGTGGCGCTTACTTACTGCGCCAGGTGATCCGGCCGCGGGTCAGGTCATACGGGGACATCTCCACCGTCACCTTGTCGCCGGGCAGAATCCTGATGAAATTCATTCTGAGTTTTCCGGAAATATGTGCCAAAATCTTGTGTCCATTTCCAATGTCTACCTGGAACGTTGTGTTGGGCAGGGCTTCCACCACGACACCCTCCACTTCAATCATGTCGGATTTTGCCAAACGTTATCCCTCCTGGTCCGGATAAACCTCCTCGCGGTAAGCCGCAAGGGTTTTGCGAAGCTCGCTGTTGGTGATCCTGGCTTCGCCTCTGATCTTTTCAGAAAGCCGGTTCTCGTCCGCCGCTACAAACAGCACGTGTCTGCGCTTTTTGCGTTTGGGCGACTCCACCTTCCTGGATTTCCCGTCCGCCAGCAGCAGGTACTCCCCCTCCACCGCGAGAACGATGAAGAGCTTTCCCTGGTCCCGGCCGGCAACGGATCTTACGATGTTGGATGCTGCAATTTCCATGCGTTTCCTCTCAGATGGCGGGGGCCGTCAGGATCTCAGGCTCGCCGTCCGTGATCAGAATGGAATTTTCATAGTGGGCCGCCCATTTGCCGTCCAGCGTCTTGACGGTCCAGCCGTCGCTCATCTGCTGGATGGCCGCCGAACCGGCGTTCACCATGGGTTCGATTGCAAGCGTCATGCCGCGGAGGAGCCTGGGCCCCCGGCCGGGATGGCCGTAATTGGGGATCTCCGGCGACTCGTGCATCTGGGCGCCGACACCGTGGCCGACGTATTCCCGGACGATGGAGTAGCCGTGACTCTCCACGTACTGCTGGATGGCTGCCGAGATATCGAACAGCCGGTAGCCCTCCTTGGCGAACTTGATCCCCTCAAAAAAGCTCTGTCTGGTCACGTCGATCAGATCCTGCGCCTCCGGGGAGATCCTGCCGCAGGGGAAGGTGGCCGCACAGTCGCCGTGAAACCCTCCAATGTACGCTCCCACATCCACACTGACGATATCGCCCTCCTGGAGGACCCGGGGTCCGGGAATTCCGTGGATGATCTCGTCATTGACGCTGATGCAGGCGCTGGCCGGATAGCCGTTGTAATGCAGGAAGGAGGGGACTGCGCCTTGCTTGCGAATGAAATGCTCCACTGCACGGTCGATCTCATGGGTTGTGACGCCGGGCTTTACCAATTCCCCTGCATAAGCACGGGCAGCCGCGGTAATTTTTCCGGCCCGGCGCATCAATTCGATCTCATGGGGGGATTTGAGTGTAATCATACGCTCATCTCCCCAGTGCGTGGAGGATGGCCCGGGAGGTCTCTTCCACAGAGGGCTGATTCTCCACAGGCTTCAGAAGACCCCGCTGGGCATAGAAGTCCTTCAGCGGCTCGGTCTCCTTATGATAGACCTCGAGCCGCGCCTTGACGGTCTCGGGGGCATCATCTTTCCGCTGGACCAGCTTACCGCCGCACTTGTCGCACACGCCCTCCTGCTTGGGGGGCACAGCTACCATGTGGTAGCTGGCCCCGCAGGATTCGCAGACACGGCGGCCGCTCATCCGCTCCATGATGGTCTCGTCAGAGATCTCAATAGAGATCACGTCATCAAATGTGATCCCGGCCTTTTCCAGAGCCGCGGCCTGGGCGATGGTGCGGGGCACCCCGTCCAGGATATAGCCGTTCTTGCAGTCATCCTCTGCCAGCCGCTCCGTGACGATGCCGATGATGACGTCGTCCGGCACCAGCTGGCCGGCGTCCATATAGGACTTGGCCTTCAGGCCGGTGGGCGTGCCGTTCTTGATAGCCGCCCGGAGGATGTTGCCTGTGGAAATGGTGGGAATGCTCAGTTCTCTGCACAGGATTTCTCCCTGTGTTCCCTTACCGGCGCCGGGGGCGCCCAACAGGATCAGCTTCAATTGAAACGCCTTCTCTCTTATTCCAGGAAGCCCTTGTACTGACGCATCAGCATCTGGGCCTCCAGCGCCTTGACAGTCTCCAGAGCCACGCCGACCACGATGATGACGGAGGTGCCGCCGATCGCCAGATAAGCGTTGCCGACAGCCTTACCCAGCAGCAGCGGGCAGATCGCCACGATGCCCAGATAAATGGCGCCGAACAGGGTGATCTTGCTCAGGACTTTCTTGATGAAGTCCACAGTGGGCTTGCCGGGACGGAATCCCGGGATAAAGCCGCCCTGCTTCTTCAGGTTGTTGGCGATCTCCACCGGATTGAACTGGATGGTGGAGTAGAAATAGCTGAAACCGATGATCATGATGAAATACACGATCATATAGATGAAGGACTGGGTATCGATGGCGTCGTAGATTGCCCGGGAAACCGTCTCCTCCTCGGGAATACCGATGAAGGTCCAGATCGTCACGGGCAGAGACGCGATGCTCTGGGCGAAGATGATGGGCAGAACGCCGGACATATTCACCTTCATGGGGAGGTGAGAGCTCTGGCCGCCGTACATCTTCCGGCCCACCTGCCGCTTGGCATACTGGACGGGAATGCGGCGCTCTGCGTCGCTGATGAACACGACGAACACAACCAGCGCCAGGACGCCCACCAGCAGCAACACCACCAGAGCCGGGTGCAGCGCACCGTCCGCGGCAGCGCCGCCGTTGGCCCAGCTCACCACGCCGCTGTACAGAGAGCTGACAGAGGTGGGGATCCGGGACAGGATGCCGGCGAACAGAATGATGGAAATGCCGTTGCCGATGCCGAACTCCGTCACCTGCTCGCCCATCCACATGACGAAGGAGGAGCCGGCGATGAAGGACACGACGATGACCAGTGCGGGCCAGATGCCGGTGGCATCAGATGCCAGCAGGTTGTAGTTGCGCATCATGAAATAGTAGCCGACCGCCTGCAGGATGGCGATGCCGACAGTGGTATAGCGGGTGATGGACTGGATCTTCTTCCGTCCCTCTTCACCGCCGTCCTTGGCCAGCCGCTCCAGGGCCGGGATGGCCACAGTCAGCAGCTGGATGATGATGGATGCGTTGATATAGGGCTGGATGCTCAGGGCGAAGACCGTTGCCTGGGCAAAGGCGCCGCCGGACATCACGTTGTACAGGCCCAGAATGGTGCCGCCCATCTGATCCAGATAGGTCTCCAGCAGGCCGACATCCACGTAAGGCACCGTGATGGCGTTGCCGATCCGGAAGATCAACAGGATGAGGAGTGTAAAAATGATCTTCTTCCGCAGTTCGGGGATGCCCCACGCTTTGCGAATGGTTTGGATCACGTTACATCACCTCGGCCTTTCCGCCTGCTGCCTCGATAGCCTCCTTGGCAGAAGCGGAGAAAGCAGAAGCCTGGACAGTGAGCTTCTTGGACAGCTTGCCGCTGCCCAGAACCTTGTAGCCGTAGCGGCACTTGGAGAGGATACCCTTCTCCAGCAGCGCGTGGACCGTGACAGTATCGCCGTCCTGGAACTGATCCAGGGTGCTGAGATTCACGATCTCCAGGGGCTTTGCGAAGATGTTGTTGAAGCCGCGCTTGGGGATGCGGCGGGCCAGAGGCATCTGGCCGCCTTCAAAGCCAACACGGATCTTGCCGCCGGAGCGGGCCTTCTGGCCCTTGTGACCGCGGCCGCCGGTCTTTCCGTTGCCGGAGCCGGCGCCCCGGCCCTTCCGGTACGGGGCCCGGACGGAGCCCTCGGCGGGAGACAGTTCGCTCAACTTCATAATTCCGTGCCTCCTTATTTCACTTCTGTGACCTGCAGCAGGTAGCCGATCTTGGCGATCTTGCCGCGGGTCTGGTCGTTGTCGGGCTGCACGGTGATGTCACCGATCTTGCGCAGGCCCATGGAATGAGCGGTGGCGACCTGTTTTTCCAGGCGGCCGTTCAGGCTCTTGACGAGCTTAATATTTAAGTTTGCCATTTTTGCGCCTCCTTAACCCACGATCTCTTCGACGCTCTTGCCGCGGATGCGGGCGACCTCCTCGGGACCGCGCATGCTCTTGAGGCCCTCGAAGGCGGCGGCGACAACGTTGTTGGGGTTGTTGGAACGCAGGCACTTGGTCCGGATATCCTTGATGCCTGCGGCCTCGACGACGGCACGCACAGCGCCGCCGGCGATCACGCCGGTACCGGGGGCAGCGGGCTTCATCAGCACGC
>NZ_CAKVVF010000121.1:0-4505 GCF_934833455.1 Oscillibacter sp. KLE 1728 | reverse complement strand
ATGGATAGGTCATCTATCCACCCAAATCACGTGCGCTACCAACTGCGCTACACCCGGATATTCGATTTTTCTGCATGATACCATGCAGAGAAGGAAAAAGCAAGTTTTTCGTGTCTGTGGGCGGCGCTGTGGTCACGCCCAATTTTGCGGGAGTTTTTCAACTGATAGATTTCCGCCGCAAGCTACTGTCCCAAGGACTTCCGGAGTTCCGCTTTTGGGGGAATGGATGAGTCGTCTATCCTCCCAAATCACGCGTGCTGCCAACTACGCTACATTTGGTCATAGATATTTCTCCCGCCCGGGGGCGTTCTTCCCCACATACGTGCGGCAATATACTCTGCGATCCGCCGCGTTGGCACTCTGGCACCATCTTTTACTGGATCGTGGACAGCACGATGGGTTCATTTATACCTCTCTATTTTACCTGTTTCTCCGCCAAAGTCAAGTCTATTCGCTTCCGGCCGGTATGTCGGAAAGGCCGCCCGGAGGCTATGGGGCCTCCGGACGGCTTGACCAGGTCTCTTCACTTGGAAACGCAGAGTCGATTGTTCTCCACGGTAAGCTTGGCGGTGTCACCGGCCTTGAGGGTGCCGTCCAGCATCTTCTCGGCCACGGCGTCTTCCACCTTGCTCTGGATGGCCCGGCGCAGGGGACGGGCCCCGTACTTGGGATCAAAGCCCTCCTTAGCCAGCTCTGCCACAGCCTCGTCGCTGGCATCCAGATGGATGCCCATGGTCTCCATCCGGGTGGAGACGGTCTTCAGCATCCGCCGGGCCACTTCCCGGATGTCCTCCTCCGTCAGGGGGCGGAATACGATGATATCGTCGATCCGGTTTAGGAACTCCGGGCGGAAGGTCTGACGCAGCTCCGCCATCACCTGCTCCCGGGCGGTCTCGAACTTCTTTTCAGCGTCAGGATCGGAGTCCCGCTCCTCGGCGGAAAAGCCCAGCTTGCTGCCCATGGCAGTGAGGCTGCGGGCACCGATGTTGCTGGTCATGACGATGACGGTGTTCTTGAAGTCCACCGTCCTGCCCTGAGAGTCGGTGATCCGGCCGTCATCCAGAAGCTGCAGCAGGATGTTCCACACATCCTCGTGGGCCTTTTCGATCTCGTCAAACAGTACCACGGAGTAGGGCTTGCGCCGCACCTTCTCCGTCAGCTGACCGCCCTCCTCGTGGCCCACATAGCCCGGCGGGGAGCCAATCAGACGGGACACTGTGTGCCGCTCCATATACTCGGACATATCGATCCGGATCATGGCGTTCTCATCGCCGAACATGGCCTCTGCCAGGGACTTGCACAGCTCCGTCTTTCCCACGCCGGTGGGGCCCAGGAACAGGAAGGAGCCGATGGGGCGCTTCGGATCCTTCAGACCCACACGGCCCCGACGGATGGCCCGGGCCACGGCCTTTACGGCTTCGTCCTGACCCACTACCCGCTCGTGGAGGGTGTCCTCCATGTGCAGCAGGCGGGTGCCCTCATCCTCCGTCAGACGGGTGACGGGGATGCCGGTCCAGCCGGCCACCACGGCGGCAATGTCGTCAGCGTTCACCGGGCGGTGCTGGGTGTTGTTCTTGCGGCGCTTCTCCCGCTCCATCTCCACCTGCTCCTGGTAGTCCTTCTCAATGTCCCGCAGCTTGGCGGCGGTCTCATAGTCCTGCTTCTCGATGGCAGCCTCCTTGTCCTTGGCCAGGGCGGCGATCTTCTCCTCCAGGCTCTTCAGCTCCGGGGAGATCTCCTCCGTCTCCATCCGCACCCGGCTGGCGGCCTCGTCCATCAGGTCGATGGCCTTGTCCGGCAGGAACCGGTCGTTGATATACCGGGCGGAGAGCTTCACGGCGGCCTCCAGGGCCTCGTCGGTGATCTGGAGGCTGTGGTGCTTCTCGTACTTCTCCCGCAGGCCCTTCAGGATCTCCAGAGACGCCTCCTGGCTGGGCTCACCCACCTGCACCGGCTGGAACCGGCGCTCCAGGGCGGCGTCCTTCTCGATATACTTCCGGTACTCGTTCAGGGTGGTGGCGCCGATCACCTGGATCTCGCCCCGGCCCAGAGCCGGCTTGATGATGTTGGCGGCGTCCACGGCGCCCTCGGCGCTGCCGGCGCCCACGATGGTATGGAGCTCGTCGATGAAGAGGATCACATTGCCGGACTTCCTGACCTCCTCCAGCAGCTTCTTAATCCGCTCCTCAAACTCACCCCGGTACTTGGTGCCCGCCACCATGCCGCTGAGGTCCAGGGACAAAAGGCGCTTGTCCAGCATCTCGTCGGGTACGTCGCCCATAACGATCTTCCGGGCCAGACCCTCAGCGATGGCGGTTTTGCCCACACCGGGCTCACCGATCAGGCAGGGGTTGTTCTTGGTGCGGCGGGAGAGAATCTGGATCACCCGCTGGATCTCCCCGTCCCGGCCGATGACCGGGTCCAGCTTGCCGGCCCGAGCGTCGGCGGTCAGGTCCCGGGTGAACTCCTTCAGGGTCTTGTTCTTGCCGTTATCCTCCTTTGCGGGGCTGGTGCCGGAGCGGCCGGGATCGGCGGCCTGACTCCGGGGCATCTCACCCAGCTTCTGCATCAGGGCTGTGTACAGGTGACGGGCATCCACGCCAGCGGTGCGCAGGATGCGGACGGCCATATTGTTGCCTTCCCGCAGGATGCCCGCCAGCAGGTGCTCCGTGCCCACGTAGTTGTAGCCGCCCCGCATGGAGTCCTCCATGGCCAGCTCCACCACCCGCTTGGCGCGGGGGGTGAGGCCCTGGGCGGGATTGCTGCCGGGCAGACCGGCACCCACGCTCTTCTTGATGATCTCCACGATCATGTCATCGGTGAGGCCCGCCTCCGTCAGAACGGTGTGGGCCACGCCCTCCTCTTCCCGGATCAGGCCCAGCAGCAGGTGCTCCGTGCCCACGTAGCCGTGGCCCAGCTCACCGGCTGCCTCCTGGGAAAGCCGCAGGGCCTCCTCCGCCCTGGGCGAAAATTTGTTCTCATTCATAGTGTCTTACCTTCCTTTCCATGGGAAAGTCCCGTTTACTTGTTTTCCTTCTGCTCCTTGTGAGCGGCCTCCAGAGACCTGATCTGGTCCCGCAGCTCCGCCGCCCGCTCAAAGTTCTCCTGGTGCACAGCCTTCTTCATCTCCAGCTTCAGCGCGTTCATCTGGCGCAGATAGGCAAAGCGGCTCTGGTCCTCCTGGCCTACCAGGTCGTCCTTCTTTTCCTGCTTTGCCTCCTGCTGCTGGACAGGAGAGGCGCTCAGGGCCGGCATCTCGGCGAAGAAGTCGTCAAAGGGGTCCTCCAGCATCTTCATTCTCCGCCCCAGCAGGCTGGGCATGGGAGAGAAGAAATCGTCGAAGAAATCGTTTCCAAAGAGGCTGTTCCCGAAGAAGCTTTGCATCATCCGCTGGCTCTGGGCACCCAGCCGCTGGGTATAGCCCAGCTTTTCCGCGCAGTCGCTGCACAGGTGCTTCTCTTCCACATGGCCGTTCACGTTGCTCCGATACACAAAGGTAACTTCATTCTTACCACAATTTTCGCATTTCATAAATCAATTCCTCCTATCATCTGGAAACTGTGCGTGCTTATTGAAATATTTTTCCCCGCTGCCCGGGTCCCGGCTACACCTGCAGGATCAGCACCTGCTTCATGATGTCCGCCCGGACGGTGTCCCGGCTCTCCCGCGGGACCGCGGCCAGGGCCTTGTCGCCGACGGCGGCCAGAATGCTCCGGCCTGCGTTCTCCTCCAGGGCGCCGGCCTGGACCAGATTGTTCAGGATGGCCCGAGCGGAGGCCAGGTCCACCTGGCTGCCCAGGGTGTTGATGACCTGCATCAGCAGCGTCTGGCGGTCCACCCGGACCCGGGTGATCCGGATGTAGCCATTGCCGCCCCGGCGGCTCTCCACGATATAACCCCGCTCCGGGGAAAAGCGGGTGGACATCACGTAGTTGATCTGGCTGGGTACGCAATTGAAGCGCTGGGCCAGGTCATTGCGCTGGACCTCCAGCACACCACCGTCCGTCTCCTCCAAACTCTCCTGCAGAAAGCTGGCAATCAAATCGGAAATCCCCACGGATGATTCCTCCCTTTCCAAAGAACGCCTCGTCTCTTTGACTTTGACTTTCTTTAACCTTTTGTTCTGTGTTTAGTATAACACGCCCGAGCAAAATGTCAAGAGCTGAATTTTGACTTTCTTTGACCTATTTGAAAACAATTTATGAACAGTTAGTCTTGACAAACGTCATTTTTGGACGCTTTCCCGTATTTTTTCGAAAATTTAACCATAGAATTTGAACGGCTGGTACTTGCTTTTTTTAATTTGTATGCTACAATAGGGGTACAATTCTGATGGAGGTGCTTCCCATGGCTTACAAAATCACTTCTGCCTGCGTGAGCTGTGGCTCCTGCGCGGACGCTTGCCCCGCCGGTGCTATCAGCCAGGGCGATGACCAGTACGTCATCGATGCTGCCGCTTGCCTGGACTGCGGTTCTTGCAGCGACACCTGCCCCAACGGCGCCAT
>NZ_CAKVVF010000120.1:0-4556 GCF_934833455.1 Oscillibacter sp. KLE 1728 | reverse complement strand
CGGTAGCCGGAGAGCTCATAATCCAGAGAGGCGTAGCCCTTGGTGTTGGCCTTCAGCGCATCGAAGAAGTCGTAGATGATCTCGTTCAGCGGCATCTGGTAGTGGAGCTCCACCAGATTGGTGTCCAGGTACTGCATGTCCTTGAACTCCCCCCGCCGGTCCTGGCACATGGGCATGATGTTGCCCACGAACTCGTTGGGAGCGATGATGTTCACCTTGACATAGGGCTCCTCCGCGTGCTCGATCACCGCCGGGTCCGGGTAGTTGTGGGGATTGTCCACCGTGACCATGGTACCGTCGGTCTTGTACACGTGGTAGATGACGGAGGGCAGGGTGGTCACCAGATCCAGGTCGAACTCCCGCTCCAGCCGCTCCTGGATCACCTCCATGTGGAGCATGCCCAAAAAGCCGCACCGGAAGCCGAAGCCCAGGGCTACGGAGCTCTCCGGCTCAAAGCTCAACGAGGCGTCGTTCAGCTGGAGCTTTTCCAGCGCGTCCCGCAAGTCCGGATACTTGGAGCCGTCCTCCGTGTAGATACCGCAGTAGACCATGGGCTGCACGGGCCGGTAGCCGGGCAGGGCCTCGGCCGTGGGGCTGGCGGCATCTGTGACGGTGTCGCCCACACGGGTGTCCTTCACGTTCTTGATGGAGGCGGTGAAGTAGCCCACCTCGCCGGCCCGGAGGCTGTCGCAGGGCTCCATGCCCAGGGGCAGCAGATGGCCGCATTCGATAACCTGATAAGTGGCTCCCGAGGCCATCATCTTCACCTGCTGGCCCGTGCGGAGGGTGCCCTCCATGACCCGGAAGTAGACGATGACGCCCCGATACGAGTCATACTGACTGTCGAAGATCAGCGCCTTCAGAGGCGCGTCCGGGTCCCCCTTGGGGGGCGGCACGTTCTTTACAATGTCCTCTAACACCGCCTCAATGTTGGTGCCCATCTTGGCGGAGATCTCCGGGGCGTCCATGGCCGGCAGGCCGATGATGTCCTCCACCTCCTGCTTGGCCTTGGCGGGGTCCGCCGCCGGCAGGTCGATCTTGTTGAACACAGGCAGAATCTCCAGGTCGTGCTCCATGGCCAGATATGTGTTGGCCAGGGTCTGGGCCTCCACGCCCTGGGTGGAGTCCACCACCAGCACGGCGCCCTCGCAGGCGGCCAGAGAGCGGGACACCTCGTAGTTGAAGTCCACGTGGCCCGGGGTGTCGATCAGATTCAGTTCATAGTCCTCCCCGTCCTGGGCATGGTAGGTCAGCCGCACGGCCCGGGCCTTGATGGTGATGCCCCGCTCCCGCTCCAGGTCCATGTTGTCTAGCAGCTGGCTCTCCATCTCCCGGGCGGAGACGGCGTTGCACTTCTCCAGCAGCCGGTCCGCCAGCGTGGACTTGCCGTGGTCGATATGGGCAATGATGCTGAAATTTCGGATGTTGCTCTGTTTTGTCATATTCGGATATTCCTCCATCGGCCGGTCCACGCAAGGCCCGCATCAAGGGCCCGGCGCGCATCGCCGTTCTTTCAATCGGAATGGGGGCCCCATAAAATCCGAGATTCTATGGGGTGGTGAGGCGCAAGGGAGCCGGATGTGGCATTCGCCGCCGGGCGGCTCTGCTCCGCCTGGGAGTCTCCTGTCACAGGGTTCCTCCCCGGGCCGCCGCTTTATGGGGCCGCAGCATGTTCTGCGTTCCACTGAATCCAGAAGCGCTCGTCCCAGAACTGGTCATAGTCATAGTGTACCACAAATTCCCGCCAGTTGGCGAGGGTCTCCTCCAGATTTTCCTCTGTCAGGCGGCCCTCCTCCCTTTGAAGCATGGCGAGAATCTCCCGGCAGACGCCGCCGGAGTGGTGGATATAGTCGCAGTAGTTGTCCAGATTCGTGACGATCTCCGGGTCCATGAGATAGCCGTAGAACTTCACATTGTCATACTGCAGCAGCGTCTGCCCTGCCTGGCGGATGGCCGCAAACACCGCCTCCGTCCTCCCCTCCCGAATGACCTTGTCCCAGAAGAGGATGCTGTACGGGGGCAGGAAGAAATCGAATTCCGTGTCCGAATGCTCTGTGACCCACCGTTCCGCCACCGCCAGATTGGCGGCCACATCGTCCCGATAGGCATCTGCGGGCAGCTCCTCCGCCGCAATCTCCGGCCGGTCATAGTTCTCCAGGGCGGAGATATGGTTCCACCACTCATTCCGGTCCCAGGTGAATCCCTCGTCGATGGTGTCGCCCTCTCCCCAGTGGTTGGAGAGCAGGGTGTAGGCGCTGTAATACAGCGTATCCTTGTTCAGCAGATATTGGATGTCATCCAGCGGATTGGCGTTGTAGAGATAGTCCGGCATGGCCGCAGTCACACCGCTCTCATCCCGGATCAGGGTGTTCACATCCAGGCCGAAGATCACCCGCTCCGGCTCCTGGGTCCGAAAGAGGACGTTCATCACCTGGTCGAACTCGCTGTAATACCCGTCCGGGATGGTGAGCCGCACCGCGGAGGTGCCGAAGGTCTCCTGAATCCAGCTGGAGCGGTAGTTGGCCGCCATGGAGGTGCCCACCAGCACGGTGTCCGCCTCCACATTCTTCGCCAGGCCCGCCATCTGGTACCGCTCATTGAACAGCACCGGCTGCCACTTGTCCGGCACCCGATAATACAGGCAGGGATCCACCACGTACACAACGGCTCCGCAGACCGCCAGCAGCACCAGAATACACGCCAGAAGGCCGCAGACCCAGCGTCGATATGCTTGCTTCATACGGCCCTCCTCAGAAGTTGGAATAGATGAAGGTGGTGACGCCGGTAAAGGACAGCACACACCAAAGCGTCAGCACTGTGAGGGCCGCGCCCCGCCAGAGCGTAGGCCGGAAGTCCTCCATCCGACGGATGGTGTTCCGGGGCCAGAGGACGGCGACCATCCCCGCCCCATACAGCAGCACCACCCGCAGGATGTTTTTCCAGGGCGTGAAGGCGGGAATCAGCATCTGCACCGCGCTGGTCTCCTCGGCGAAAAGGCCCTCCAGCAGCCAGGCCGCCGGTTTTGCAAAGCCGCCGGTGACGGCCCGGCCCAGCAGCTCCAGGGCCCCGGTACAGTCCGGTGCCCGGAAGAACACCCAGGCGATGTTGACAAAGAGAAAGGTCAGCCCCCACCGGAGGACAAAGGGCAGCCGGTCCCGGCCCCTGCCCCAAACCCGTTCCACCACCTGGGCCAGGCCGTGGAGGGCGCCCCACACCAGGAAGGTCCACCCGGCCCCGTGCCAGAAGCCGCTGACCAGGAAGACGATGAGAATATTGCAATACGTCCGGATCGCGCCCCGGCGGCTGCCGCCCAGGGGGAAATACAGGCACTCCCGCAGGAAGGTGGTGAGCGTGATGTGCCACCGCTTCCAGAATTCCGTCACAGAGGCGCTGCGATACGGGGAGTCAAAGTTCATCGGCAGGCGGAGCCCGAAGAGCCGGGCCACACCGGCTGCGATGTCGCAGTAGCCGGAGAAGTCAAAGTACAGCTGGAGCGTATACCCCAAAATCACCAGCCAGGCCGCCGGAGCGCTGAGCTCTTCCAGATGTACCCAGCCGTTGTTCACCACAGTGCCGAAGGCGTCCGCCAGCAGCACCTTTTTGATGGTGCCACAACAGATGGCGTAGATACCCGCCGCGGCGTCGGACCAGTCCGGATGGAGGAATCCCTTTTCCCGCAGCTGGGGGAAAAAGATTCCGGGCCGCAGGATGGGGCCGGAGGTAACGGTGGGGAAAAACAGCCCGTAGAGCAGAAGGGAATCCCCCGGCGCGGGGACATATTCCCCGGTATAGACCTCCTTCAGCAACCACAGCTGCTGGAAGGTGAAAAAGCTCAGCCCCAGCGGAGCCCAGCCCACCTCCACCGCGCCGCCGGTGAGGAACTCCGTATACTTGAATCCCACCAGTATGGCGATGTGATAGACGCAGGCAAGAACCATTGTCCGGCGGCCGCCGGACCGGGCCATCCGGCGGATAGCCCATGCTGTCACGCAGATGCCCGCCAGCAGGCAGGCAACGCCCCCCAGCACCACCGTCCATCCTCCGGGGCCCAGAAGGCAGAATACCGCGGAGGCCGCCGCCAGCATCGCCGCACCCGCTCGGGGGCTGCGCCGCCCCGCTGTCAGGCACACCGCCAGCGCTGCGGCCAGAAAGCCGAAAAAGGCCAGAGACTGAAAGCTCATCTGGTCTTCTCCGTCAGGCCGCTGAGACGGGCATCCGCGGTGCTCAGCACCTGGGTCAGGCTCTGGCACCGTCCGGGGTATGCGGCGGTCAGGGCCTCGTTGGACAGGTCCGGGAACGCCGCCTTTTTGGCCGCCAGGGACCGCAGGCTCCGGGTGTACTGGATCTCCGAGAGCTTCATGTCCGCCTCCGCTGTGCCCATGGTGCAGGCGGCCGGGTCCAGAGAGAAGTACGCCTCGTTGGCGCCGGCGGTGCGGTACAGATGGCGGTACAGCTGGTACACCGCGCTGCCCAGATATCCGGCAGCGGCGTTGATGGCCGCCTTGTCGTTCAGCTTGCCCAGCAGGCCGAACAGCACCCCCACAGCGCCGGAGAGC
>NZ_CAKVVF010000119.1:0-4604 GCF_934833455.1 Oscillibacter sp. KLE 1728 | reverse complement strand
ACAGCGGCGTGTGCGCCAAGTGCTACGGCATGAACCTGGCCACCCAGCAGCCTGTGGGTCCGGGCGAGGCGGTCGGCATCATTGCCGCCCAGTCCATCGGCGAGCCCGGCACCCAGCTGACCATGCGTACCTTCCACACCGGCGGTCTGGCCGGCGGCGACATCACCCAGGGTCTTCCCCGTGTCGAGGAACTGTTTGAGGCCCGTAAGCCCAAGCGGATGGCTACTCTGGCAGAGATCGGCGGCACGGTCAAGTTCGAAGAGACCAGCAAGGGCAGCCTGGTGAACATCGTCATCACCGCACCTGACGGGGACACCCGCACCTACGCGGTGCCTCACACCGGCCTGCTGGTGAAGGACGGCGACGTGATCGAGGCCGGCCACCAGCTGACCTACGGTGCGTTGAATCCCCACGAGGTGCTGCGCATCCGCGGCGCTGACGCCGTGTACAACTACCTGATCCAAGAGGTCCTGCGGGTGTACCGCCAGCAGGGCGTGGATATCAACGATAAGCATATCGAGATCATCGTCCGCCAGATGATGCGCAAGGTCCGTCTGGAGGACGCCGGCGACACCAAGCTGCTGGACGGCTCTATGGTGGACGTCCTGGAGCTGGACGACGCCAACGAGGAGATCGACCGCCGCAACGCCGCCGGTGAGCGGCAGGAGAACGGCGAGCCTCTGCGCCACGCCGTAGGCACCCAGCTGTTGATGGGCATCACGAAGGCATCTCTCGCCACGGACTCCTTCCTGTCCGCCGCCTCCTTCCAGGAGACCACTAAGGTCCTGACGGAGGCCGCCATCAAGGGCAAGGCCGACCATCTGGTGGGCCTGAAGGAGAATGTCATCATCGGCAAGCTGATCCCTGCCGGCACGGGCCTGACGGCCTACCACACCTTTGCTGAGGAGTTGGTTCCCGGCCCGGCGCCTGTTGAGGCCGCCCCGGAGCCCATTCCCGCAGAGCTGTGATTCGCCGGACATCCCGCAGACACAAGACCGGGAGAGAGCCTGACCGCTTGCGGTCAGGCTCTCTTTTCAGATGCCGGGCATCGAGAGGCGGGGTGAAGGAGACGCCCCGCAGCCCGGGGCTGAAACGGTTCTGCTGAGAAGCGGATGACCAACGCCCCCCTTTATTTAAAATATCAAAGCTCCCTTGTTCCCAGGCGCACTGCGCCGTATCCGGACGGCGGCCAGAAACGGCCCGGAAACAGGGAGAAGTTCTCCTAAGATGTCTCCAGGTATCCGGCACGCCCGGGAGATGGGGAAAACGTCCAAAAGTCTGCGGATCATGGAAAATTTTTACCGAAAAATGTCTTGACGGATATGTTTCCCCATGGTATAATCCAAAAATGCGCGGATATTAGGATTCTGCGGATTTTGCCATGCGTTTCAGGAGGAATTTCCCGTGATCTCGGAGCTTGCTTCCCAGGAGAAGGTCATCGGCGTGAAGCAGTCCCGCAAGGCGATCCGGGAAGGCCGGGCCAAGCGGGTCTATCTCGCCTGTGACGCCGATCCCGCCATCACCGAGCCGGTGGCCGCCAGCTGTGCGGAGGCCGGCATCCCCGTAGAGACGGACTACACACTGTCCCAGCTGGGCCAGGCGTGCCGGATCAGCGTGGGCGCGTCCGTGGTGGCCGTCCTCTCCGCATAAAGAAATGGTTTTTTTCGGAATAGCTTCACCGCGTTCCGTAAAAAATAAGGGCTGTCGTGGTTACACGGCAGCGAAATTATGAAAGAAAGGAGAAATACACCGAATGCCTACTTTTAACCAGCTGGTCCGTAAAGGAAGAGAACAGGCTACCTACAAGTCCACTTCTCCCGCTCTGCAGTTTGGTCTGAACACCCTGAAGAACAAGACCACCGATCTGCCTTCTCCCCAGAAGAGAGGCGTGTGCACCGCCGTGAGAACCGCGACCCCCAAGAAGCCCAACTCCGCCCTGCGTAAGATCGCCCGTGTGCGTCTGACCAACGGCTACGAAGTCACCGCTTACATTCCCGGCGTGGGCCACTCCCTGCAGGAGCACTCCGTCGTGATGATCCGCGGTGGCCGTGTCAAGGATCTCCCCGGTGTCCGTTACCACATCATCCGCGGTACGCTGGATACCCAGGGCGTCTCCGGCCGTATGCAGGCTCGTTCCAAATACGGTGCCAAGCGGCCCAAGCAGAAGTAAGTCTGCGAACTGAGAGCTTTGCCGAATAGGTTTATATAGATGGCGGCCTCCGGGCCGCCGGGACGACCTCTTTGGCAGGCATCCACGGAAGGCTGCAATACGCCTTTTGAGTACCTATGAGATCATAGAATTATTATGAAGGAGGGAAGCATAGTGCCCAGAAGAGGTAATGTTCCCAAGAGAGAGATCCTGCCGGATCCCGTTTACGGCTCCGTCCTGGTCACCCGGCTGATCAATAGTGTCATGCTGGATGGCAAGAAGGGCGTGGCCCAGAAGGTGGTCTACGGTGCCTTCGACCAGATCAAGGAGAAGACCGAGAAAGACCCCATCGAAGTGTTCAACCAGGCCATGGAGAATATCATGCCCAGCCTGGAAGTCAAGGCCCGCCGTGTGGGCGGCGCCACCTATCAGGTCCCCATGGAGGTCCGTCCCGCCCGCCGCACGACCCTGGGTCTGCGCTGGCTGACGGCCTACGCCCGTTCCCGCAGCGAGCGCACCATGGCTGAGCGCCTGGCCGGCGAACTCATGGACGCCGCCAACAACACCGGCAGCGCCGTGAAGAAGCGCGAGGAAGTCCACAAGGCAGCCGAGGCCAACAAGGCGTTCGCCCATTTCCGCTGGTAAGTTAGGAGAAACAGTATGCCGAGAAAAACACCTCTTGAAAATACCCGTAATATCGGCATTATGGCTCACATCGATGCAGGCAAGACGACGACTACCGAGCGTATCCTGTTCTACACCGGCGTGAACTATAAGATCGGTGAGACCCATGATGGCACCGCCACCATGGACTGGATGGCCCAGGAGCAGGAGCGCGGCATCACCATCACGTCCGCCGCCACCACCTGCTACTGGTCCGGTTCCAAGAACCAGTTCAAGCCCACCCGGATTAACATCATCGACACTCCGGGCCACGTGGACTTCACCGTGGAGGTGGAGCGCTCCCTGCGCGTGCTGGACGGCTCTGTCACCGTGCTGTGCGCCAAGGGCGGCGTGGAGCCCCAGTCTGAGACTGTGTGGCGTCAGGCCGATAACTACAAGGTCCCCCGCATGATCTACGTCAACAAGATGGACATCATGGGCGCCGACTTCTACAACGTGCTCCGCATGATTGAGGAGCGCCTGAAGTGCAACGCCGTGCCCATCCAGCTCCCCATCGGCAGCGAGGATACCTTTAAAGGCATCATCGACCTGATCGAGATGGACGCGGACATCTACTATGACGATCTGGGCAAGGATATGCGCGTGGAGCCCATCCCCGCGGACATGGTGGACCTGGCAAACGAGTACCGGGAGAAGCTGATGGACGCCGTGTCCATGGTGGACGAGTCTATCATGGAGGCATATCTGGCTGGCGAGGAAGTTCCCACGGCCAAGATCCGTGCGGCCATCCGCAAGGCCACGATCGCCAATGAGATGGTGCCCGTCACCTGCGGCACGTCTTACCGCAACAAGGGCGTGCAGAAGCTGCTGGATGCCATCGTGGACTATATGCCCTCTCCCCTGGACATTCCGCCCATCAAGGGCGTGAACCCCAAGACTGATGAGGAGGACGAGCGTCCTGCGGACGACAACGCCCCCTTCTCCGCCCTGGCGTTCAAGATCATGACCGACCCCTATGTGGGCCGCCTGAGCTTCTTCCGCGTCTATTCCGGCCATCTGACCACCGGTTCCTCCGTGCTGAACAGCACCAAGAACGTCAAGGAGCGTATCGGCCGGATCCTGCAGATGCACGCCAACCACCGGGAGGATATCGAGGAGGTCTTCTCCGGCGATATCGAGGCTGCCGTGGGTCTGAAGAACACCACCACCGGCGACACCCTGTGCGACGACAAGGCCCCCATCATTCTGGAGTCCATGAAGTTCCCCGAGCCCGTTATCCGCGTGGCCATCGAGCCCAAGACCAAGGCCGGCCAGGAGAAGATGACCATGGGCCTCATCAAGCTGGCCGAGGAGGACCCCACCTTCAAGACCTATACCGATGAGGAGACCGGCCAGACCATCATCGCCGGCATGGGCGAGCTGCACCTGGAGATCATCGTGGACCGCCTGCTGCGCGAGTTCAAGGTGGAGGCCAACGTGGGCGCACCTCAGGTCGCCTACAAGGAGACCATCAAGAAGGCCGTGGACCAGGACACCAAGTATGCCCGTCAGTCCGGCGGCAAGGGCCAGTACGGCCATGTCAAGATCCACGTGGAGCCCAACGAGTCCGGCAAGGGCTACGAGTTTGTCAACGCCATCGTGGGCGGCGCCGTTCCCAAGGAGTATATCCCGGCTGTCGACGCCGGTATCCAGGGCGCCATGAACGCCGGCGTGGTGGCCGGCTTCCCCGTGGTGGATGTGAAGGTCACCCTGTACGACGGCTCCTATCATGAGGTGGACTCCTCTGAAATGGCGTTCAAGATCGCCGGCTCCATGGCCTTCAAGGAGGCCT
>NZ_CAKVVF010000118.1:3345-4708 GCF_934833455.1 Oscillibacter sp. KLE 1728 | reverse complement strand
GTCCCTGCCCCAGCGATTTCCCGCCGGATCAGCGCGGGCAGGAGGTGGACTGCCCCGCGGGGGAAACCAGCCGCTCCGGGATGCCGGGGCCCGCAGGCTCGGGTACAGCGCCCTCCGCGGCGCCTCAAAAATATTTGTTAAAAATTCTGCCTTGGACGGGAACTTTTTCCCGCTGCCCTGCGTCAGTACAGGCAAACGGAGCAGATGCTCCCCCGAAAGCATTGGAAAGGATGAACGAGAATGAAAAAACGGATTCTGCAATGCCTGTCCCTGATCCTCTGCGCCGCCATGCTGGCGATCCCCGCCGCGGCCGCGGAGACCGCTGACGAAGAAGCGCCCGCCCGCCTGGGCCCCGCGGCCTATTGGGGCACTGTCACTTGGATGGATGAGGACACCTTCCTGCTGGACAGCGGGAAGGAGGACGGCCTGGGCGACGCGGTGGTGGTCCACGTGGGGGATGCCCCCTATCTGGACGCCGTCACCGGCAACACCCTGAACCTGGAGACGCTGGAGGACGGGGACGCCGTCTATGCCTGGGTTGGCCCCGCCATGGCGCTGAGCCTGCCGCCCCAGTCCACGGCCAGCCTGATCGTGGGCAACATCCCCGCCGACTACGCCGTGCCCCAGTACTATGAGATCACCAGCTCCACCGTTACGGAGGAGTCCGCGGTGCTGCATGTGGCGGGCAGCAATGACACGATCACCGTGCCCGCCTCCGCAAAGCTGACGCCCTACCTGACGAAGAACATTGTCACCCTGGCCGATCTGCGTCCCGGCGCCCGCATCCTGGTGTGGTCCGATTCCAAGGGCACGCCGGAGAAGGTGCTGGTGTTCGCCTACGGCTATCGGGGCTATATCAGCGTGGCGGAGGACGGCGTCGTGTCCGTCAACGGCCAGTCCACGACTCAGAAGGCCAAGACCACCGCTGACGGCGACACCCTGCTGCCCATCCGGGCGGTGGCGGAGGCCCTGGGCATGAGCGTCCGCTGGGACGCGAAGCAGGGCGCCGTGGTCTCCTATGGCGATGACATGGTGAAGCCTGCCCCCCTGACCACGGAGACGCTGATGACCGCCATGCCCGGCGGCGCCATCGCCGCGGTGAACAGCGACGGCACCACGGAGGAGGTCTACGGCACCTGCGTGAAGGAGGCCGGTGTCACCTATGTCTCCCGCTCCGCGCTGGCCCAGGCGCTGGACCTGTATCTGGCGGACTGACGGTATCTTTTGGAAAGCGGCTGCCTGCGGGCGGCCGCTTTTTTCTGCGGCGGGAACAGCCCGCTCTTGCGGCCCGTCCCGGCGGGCGGTATAATGAATCATCCATCACACGCCGCCACGGCGGATATACGGAGGAATACGCCATGAA
>NZ_CAKVVF010000118.1:0-3335 GCF_934833455.1 Oscillibacter sp. KLE 1728 | reverse complement strand
TCGAACACGACACCATGGGCGAGATTGCTGTCCCGGCGGAGCATCACTGGGGCGCCCAGACCCAGCGGAGCCTGGAAAACTTCAAGATCGGCGGCCAGCGCCAGCCGCAGGAGATCATCACCGCCTTTGCCTATTTGAAGGAGGCCTGTGCCCAGGCCAACGCGGACTGCGGCAAGCTGACGGCGGAGCAGGCCGGGGCCATCGCCGCCGTGTGCGCCGAGATCCGGGCGGGGAGGTGGAATGACGAGTTCCCCCTGGTGGTGTGGCAGACCGGCAGCGGTACCCAGACCAACATGAACGTCAACGAGGTCATTGCCCACCTGGCTGCGGACCGGGGGATGCGGCTTCACCCCAATGACCACGTGAATGCCTCCCAGTCCAGCAACGACACGTTCCCCTCCGCTCTCCACATCGCGGCGGCCCTGAGCGTCACGGAGCAGGTGCTGCCAGCGGCGGAGCGGCTGGCAGGGGCCTTCCGGAGGCTGGAGGAGGCCTATCCCGACCTGATCCGCATTGGCCGGACCCATTTGCAGGACGCCACGCCCCTGAAATTCGCCCAGGAGGTCTCCGGCTGGCGGGAGCTGGTGGAGGCCCCCTGCCGGATGCTGCGCACCGCCCTGCCGGAGCTGACCAAACTGGCCATCGGCGGCACCGCCGTGGGCACCGGCCTCAACGCCCCCAAGGGGTACGACGAGATGGTGTGCGGGCGGCTCCGGGCCATGACCGGGGTGGACTTCACCCCGGATGCCAACAAATTCCACGCACTGACCAGCAAGGATGCCCTGGTGTTCGCCCACGGGGCACTGAAGGCCCTGGCGGCCAACCTCATGAAGATCGCCAACGACATCCGGTTCGAGGCCAGCGGTCCCCGGTGCGGCATGGGAGAGCTAAACATCCCGGAGAATGAGCCCGGCAGCTCCATCATGCCCGGCAAGGTGAACCCAACCCAGTGCGAGGCCGTCACTATGGCGGCCGTGCAGGTGATGGGGAACGACGCGGCCATCGGCTTTGCCGCCAGCCAGGGAAACTTCCAGCTGAATGTGTTTCTGCCGGTGAGCGCCTATAACTTTCTGCTCTCTGCCCGGCTGCTGGGGGATGTGTGCGATTCCTTCCGGGTCCACTGCGTGGAGGGCATCACCCCTAATGTGGAGCGGATGACGGCCAACCTGCACAACTCCCTGATGCTGGTGACCTGCCTGACGCCGAGGATCGGCTACGAGGCAGCGGCGGCGTGCGCCAAGAAGGCCCTTCACGACGGCACTACCCTGAAAGAGGCGGTGCTGGCGCTGGGGTATCTGACGGGGCCGGAATTCGACGAGACGGTACGGCCGGAGAAAATGGTATAAGAGAAGAGTATCCCGCCGGGGACGAAAAGATTCGCTCCCGGTGGGATACTCTGCGTTTCCGGGACGTTTACCGGACGGGGGGGATGCGCCCCCAAGAGAGAAGAGGAGGCGAGCGCGTTGCTTTCCATGCTGCTGGCTATGCTGGAGACGGAGGAGGACCGGGAAAGGTTTTTGAAGCTCCATGGGACCTATGAGAAGAAGCTATACGCCGTGGCGGTCCGTGTTCTGGGGGACCGGACCGCGGCGGAGGACGCGGTGCAGCAGACTTGGCTGCAGCTCATCCGGCGGTGGGACCGGGTGAGCGGCCTGGCCTGGAGCGAGACGGAGGGATATCTAGTGACCGCTGTGAAGAACGTGGCGGTGGACATGCTGCGGAAGGAGCGGCGGGAGGAAGCTCTGCCGGAGGACTGGGATCCGCCCGCTCCGGAGACGGGGGAGACGGACTACCGCTATCTGGTGAGCCTGATCCGGGCGTTGCCGGAGAGCTACCGGCGGGTGCTGGAGCTGAAGTGCGTGGAGGAGGAGAGCAACCGGGAGATCGCCCGGCGGCTGGGGCTGAAGGAGTCCACCGTGGCCACCCGCGTCCTGCGGGGGCGGACCATGCTGGCGGCGGCGCTGGAGAAGGAGGGGTACGTCCATGGATGAGCGGATGCTGCGCCATGCCCTGATGGAGGCCAACCTGGAGCGGTTCCGGGACGTGCTGGACGCGGCGGAGGAACCGGACTGGTCCCACCGGTATTTGAGAAACCGGACGCGGCTGCTGGCGGACCCCTTCGGCTGGGCGAAGCGGATGGCCCGGCCGGTGTGGAAGCGGGCGGCCCGGACAGCGGCCTGCGTGCTATTGGCATGCCTGGTGACCCTGGGGGGCCTGATGGCGGTGAGCCCCGCCGTCCGGGCGGCGGTGCTGGGGTGGTTCCATCAGGTGCAGGAGGATCTGGTGACCTTTATCAACCCGAAGCGGACCGTGGCAGAGGATCCGCCCGGCGGCTGGCGGCTGTCGGAGATCCCGGAGGGCTTTGTGCTGACGGACGTGAGTCCCAAGGAGAGCTCGGGCTATTGGAGGTACTATGAGCCGGGGACCGGCGCATGGCTGTGGTTTGCCGTCTACACGCCGGAGGCGGGAGAGGTAGCTACCAATGTGGACGGAGCCTCGGACGCGGGGGAAAACCACACCACCGTCACTGTGCAGGGGTACCAGGCAGACCTCTTCCAGTCGGAGGGGACAATCCTGCTGACCTGGCAGAACGAGGCGGGATACCTCTTTATGCTGCGGGCCACGGATTTTGGCGACACCGAGACCCTGCTGTCCATGGCGGAAGGCGTGGTGCCTTACGAGGGACCCGGTGTGGCCTGGGAGATGGGCTGGGTGCCGGAGGGCTATGAACCCATGTACCGGGATGAAGGCGCTGGAGCCGTCCAGCAGGTGTGGGTCAGGGACGGGACAACACTGACCTGGCAGTATGTCACTGACCCCATCTGCCCCTTCGAGACCCCGGAGGGGGAGCCGGAGGAGATCGACCTGCGGGGCGTCACCGGCTGGTATTGGACGGCGGAGGAGGAGCCGGAGGAGAGCGAGGGCCCCACCATTACTGTGAATGGGAAGGAGATTCAGGCGGAGGGCTCCTCCGTCACCGTAGGCGGCGTCACCATCATCACCGGCGGCTCCCCGGACATGGAGGAGACCGGCACTCTGATCTGGACGGACCCGGACACCAACACGACCTTCTTCCTGGAGGGGGCCCTGGACCGCTTTGACCTGCGGGACATGGCTGTCCGTACGGAGGAGACGGAGCCGCAGCTCTCACCTCCCACGAAGAGAGCGCAGTCGATCACCGGCACTGCCGGCGGTGGGAAGTGAAACAGTCAGACTCCACAGAAAGAGACGAGATCTTTGTGATTTTTGACCAAGATAGAAAAGCCCGGGGATACGTCCTGCCCACGGCACGTTCAACTAATAGAACGGCCGGGGGCCTGTCCCCCGGAAACTCA
>NZ_CAKVVF010000117.1:0-5147 GCF_934833455.1 Oscillibacter sp. KLE 1728 | reverse complement strand
AATCCTCTTCAGAATAGCATAAACAGGCGGAAAAGTAAATGGGAATGGGGCAACAAAATCCACCAGATTGCACAGAGTCTCCCAAATACAAGACGGCGTCTGCGGGAAAAAAGTTCCGCCCGCCGCAGAAAAGACTTGGAGAAACCGGCGCGGTGTATTACAATAAAAGGGAACAGCGGGCGCAGCCCGCGGAAAAGGAGGAAGCGCATGACAGTCAATGTGGACGCCTCCCGGTGTATCGGCTGCGGGATGTGCGCGGCGGCGGTGCCGGCCGTGTTTCAGATCCAGGGGCGGGTGTCCGTGGTGCAGGCCCAGCCCCGGACCCCGGCGGAGGAGGCGGGGGCCTTCGACGCGGCCAACGGCTGCCCGGTCAATGCCATCCGGGCCCGGAAGGCATGAGAAAGAACCGCCCGCCGGAGCATTCCAGCGGGCGGCTTTTTTCATTCAATCCAGGTTCACCCGGAAATCTCCCCGGGCGGCGGCATCGGCCCGCCGCTGTTTGTCCGCGGCCAGGGCATCCAGCATCCCACCGATGATCTGGTTGGACACCAGAAAGCCCCGGGGCGTCAGGTGCCAGCGGCCGTCCTCCGCCACCGCATAGCCGGCCTTGGCGCACTGGTCCAGGAAGGGCAGAAAGCAGGTGAACCGGCGGCGGAAGCGGCGCTCAAATGCCTTGGGGTCCAAACCCGCCGTGGTCCGCAGGCCCAGCATTACCCATTCGGTGTCCCGGTCCAGGGGTGGGATGCGGTCGCTCTCCGACAGCATGGGGGCGTGGTCCCGCACGCCCCGGATATAGCCCTCCAGATCCTTTGTGTAGGCGTACCGCACGCCGCCGAAGTCCGAGTGGGCGCCGGGGCCGAAGCCGGCGTACTCCCCCAGGGTCCAGTATTTCAGATTGTGCCGGGAGGCGCAGCCCGGCTTTGCGAAGTTGGAGATCTCATACTGCTCATAGCCCTGGGCCTTCAGGAACTCCACCGTGTAGAGATACATGTCCGCCTGGGCGTCGTCCCCCGGCAGACCCGCGGTCCCCCGCCGGGCAAAAAGGGGCGTACCCTCCTCTACCTTCAACCCATAGCAGGAGAGATGCTCCGGCGTCAGGTCCAAGGCAGCGGAAAGGTTTTTCTGCCACCCCTCCAGCGTCTGATGGGGCAGGCCGTAAATCAAATCCAGGGAGAGATTCTGGAACTTGGCCTTCCGGGCGGCCTCCACGGCGGCTTCCGTCTGAGCCATGGTGTGCACCCGGCCGATCTCCGAGAGCTCTTCGTCATCGGCGGACTGCATTCCCAGGGAGAGGCGGTTGAACCCGCACCGGCGCAGGGTGCGCAGCTCTTTCCAGTCCCCGGCGGAGTCGGGATTGGCCTCCAGGGTGATCTCCGCCTGCTTGTCCACCTTGTATTTTTTCAGAATGGTCTTCAGGATCTTCACCAGCCGCTTGGTCCCCAGATAGCTGGGGGTGCCGCCGCCGAAGTACACGGTGTCGACCAGATGGCCCGCCGCGAAGGGGGCGGTCTCCGCCAGATGGGCGCACAGGGCATCCGTGTAGTCGTCCATCCGGCTCTCGGACCGGGGCAGGGAGTAGAAGTCGCAGTAGACGCACTTGCTCTTGCAGAAGGGAATGTGGATATACAGGCCCAGCGGGGCGGGCATGGGTCTCATGGGGATTCCTCCAAACACACAAATCTTCGGGCAACAGTGTACTCCCTTCCGCGCAGGTTTGCAAGTGCGTATAGTTTCCGAACAAGCAGGAGACCCTATGGGAAAATGGCCTGGAGGGGATTTTCAATGAATATGACGCCGCAGGAATACCAGCAGTATGTGAAGCAGAAGGCCCCCAAGTCGCCGCTGCTGAAGGATACGGTCCTGGCCTTTGTAGTGGGCGGGGCCATCTGCGTGGTGGGCCAGCTGATCCTGAACGGCTGGACTGCCGCCGGCCTGGAGGAAAAGACGGCGGGCACCGCCACCTCCTGCACGCTGGTGTTTCTCTCCGCCCTGCTGACAGGGCTGAACCTGTACAACAAGCTGGCCCGCTTTGGCGGCGCCGGGACGCTGGTGCCCATCACCGGCTTTGCCAACGCGGTGGTCTCACCGGCCATCGACTTCCGCAGCGAGGGATTCGTCACTGGCATGGCGGCCAAGATGTTCCTGATCGCCGGGCCGGTGATCGTGTTCGGCACCCTGGCCTCGGTGATTTACGGCGTGGTCCTGGTGCTGCTCGGCTGAAGCGGGAATGCCATGCCGTCCCGCTTTGGGGATGCTGCACCCACAGAGGCTTCCTATATCCTAAATATATCCGATCTCAAAAGTCAGAAGACCGCCCCGGCGCTGCACAGCGCCGGGGCGGTCTGGTGTCTCGCAGCTTACAGGTCCTTCTTCCAAAGACCGTGGAGGTTGCAGTAGGCATAAACGGCCTTGGCAGTCTGGCCCTCCGCCAGGGCGAACACGACCTCCGGCGCCTCCTCCGGGTGGAACCAGTGGATCAGGGCGTCCCGCTCAGTCTCCACCACCACCCACTGGATAAAGTGCTCGGCGGTCATGGGATGGGTGACAGAGCCCACGTCCACCTTCACCAGACTGCCCTCCACCGTGACGGCAGGCACGTGCTTCTCCTGGGCGGCGTCGGTGACACCGGCCTCCAGCACATGCATCTCCTCGCCGCAGCACTTCACGGGCACCTGGGCGGAGGTGAGCTTGGTGATGACATTGCCGCAATGTTTGCAGATATAGAACTTCATATAGAATTCTCCTTTTTCCGTTTTTTGAAATACTTTCAAGGGGAGAGGGATTTCTTCTGGCAATATATTAGCATATCCAAATGTGCGCATATATTGCATTTGCAACCACAAAATAATTTCGGGCATCCGGCTGGCTGAAAAGGCGCTCTGTAAAAGCATCTGATCCGAAAAACGGAGCGTCCGGCCGGGGTGTGCGCGGCGCGGTATTTTTTTCGTATTTCAAAAGTTGACATAACGGTGTGGAAAACTCTGTGGAGAATGTGCAAAACCCCGATGAAAAGGGCATTGAGCTGGGTGACGGCCAGGTTATGAGAAATTTTACGCAATAACATTTTTGTAAAATTTGTGTGAAGAGTCGGGAAGCGGGCGGGATCACGGCGTCTTTTGGGGGAGCACTTGAAGGACAGCGCCGGGTGTGCTACAATAAATTTATGAATTTTACGGCAGACACTGCCTTTGGAGGAACTTAATGGCAACCAAGAAGCAGGACTATGGCAACGACAGCATTTCGGCATTAAAGGGCGCAGACCGGGTCCGGAAGCGGCCCGGCGTCATTTTCGGCTCTGACGGACTGGAGGGCTGCGAGCACGCGGTGTTCGAGATTCTCTCCAACTCCATCGACGAGGCCCGGGAGGGCCACGGCCGGACCATCACTGTCACCCGGTTTGCAGACCGGTCCATCCAGGTGGAGGACGCGGGCCGGGGCTGCCCGGTGGACTGGAATGAGAAGGAGCAGCGGTACAACTGGGAGCTGGTGTACTGCGAGCTGTACGCCGGCGGCAAGTACGACAACGTCTCCGGCGACAACTACGAATATTCCTTAGGGCTCAACGGATTGGGTGCCTGCGCCACCCAGTACGCCTCCCGCTACATGGACGTCACCGTCTGGCGGGACGGCTTTGAATACACCCTGCACTTTCAGCGGGGCGAGATCGTGGGGGAACTGGGGAAGACGCCCCTGCCCAAGAGCCAGGCCAGAAAAACCGGCACCCGCACCCGCTGGCTTCCCGACTTGGACGTGTTCACGGACATCGCCATCCCGGCGGAGTACTTCACCGACGTGATGAAGCGCCAGGCGGTGGTGAACGCCGGGGTCACCTTCCGGTTCCGGAACGAGACAGAGCCGGGTCGGTTCGAAGAGGCGGAGTTCCTCTACGAAAACGGCATCATGGACTATGTGACGGAGCTTGCGGGAGAGGGGAGCCTGACGGCGCCGGTGTTCTGGCAGACGGAGAAGAAGGGCCGGGACCGGGCGGACAAGCCGGAATACAAGGTGAAGCTCAGTGTGGCCTGCTGCTTCTCCAACAAGGTGAACGTCATCGAGCACTACCACAACTCCTCCTGGCTGGAGCACGGCGGCTCCCCGGAGAAGGCGGCCAAGTCCGCCTTTGTCTCCGCCATCGACAAGTACCTGCGGGACCAGGGGAAGTATCAGAAGAGCGAGAGCAAGATCACCTGGGCGGACATCGAGGACTGCCTGGTGCTGGTGTCCAACAACTTCTCCACCCAGACCAGCTACGAGAACCAGACGAAAAAGGCCATCACCAACAAATTTGTCCAGGAGGCCATGACGGAGTTCCTCCGCAGCAACCTGGAGATCTACTTCATTGAAAACCCCTTTGACGCGGAGAAGATCGGCGAACAGGTGCTGCTGAACAAGCGCAGCCGGGAGAAGGCGGAGGAGACCCGCCTGAACGTGAAGAAGAAGCTCTCCGGCTCGGTGGACATCGCCAACCGGGTCCAGAAGTTCGTGGACTGCCGCACCAAGGACGTGGACAAGCGGGAGATCTACATCGTGGAGGGCGACAGCGCCCTGGGCAGCGTGAAGCTGGCCCGGGACTCCGAGTATCAGGGCATCATGCCGGTGCGGGGCAAGATCCTGAACTGCCTGAAGGCGGACTATGCCCGGATTTTCAAGAGCGAGATCATCACGGACCTCATCAAGGTCCTGGGCTGCGGCGTGGAGGTCCAGAACAAGCACGTGAAGAACGTGGCGCCCTTTGACTTGAGCAACCTGCGGTGGAGCAAGGTGGTCATCTGCACCGATGGCGACGTGGACGGCTTCCAGATCCGGACGCTGATCCTCACCATGCTGTACCGGCTGACCCCCACCCTGATCCGGGAGGGGTACGTGTATATCGCGGAGACGCCCCTGTTTGAGATCAACAGCGGCGACAAGACGTGGTTCGCCTACTCCGACAAGGAGAAGAACGACATCGTGAAATCCCTGGAGGGGAAGAAGTACAAGATCGACCGGTCCAAGGGCCTGGGCGAGAACGACCCGGACATGATGTGGCTGACCACCATGAACCCGGAGACCCGGCGGCTGATCCGGGTGATGCCGGAGGACGTGGAGCAGACGGCGGCGGTGTTCGACCTGCTGCTGGGGGACAACCTCCAGGGCCGGAAGGACCA
>NZ_CAKVVF010000116.1:0-5204 GCF_934833455.1 Oscillibacter sp. KLE 1728 | reverse complement strand
CGCTACAACTACATAGACTACGAAATCGGCCATGGAAATGTGGAGGTGGGATTCAGCTGCTTCATTAAGCAGGGGGATGACTTTCTCTACTCTTTCAAAATAGAACCGATAACAGGCGGTTCGTTCTTCCGGATGCTGACAGAGGACCTGCGGTTGGATACCGGGTTGCTGGACACTTTTCTGCCCTTAATCAAAGCCCGCTACCTTGACTTTATCGACCGCTTTGAGGAGGACCCGGCAGAGGCGTTACAGCCGGTCTGCGCCCCCTTTACCCAGCCGGAGGATTACAGTTGGCGTATTCATGTGGAGGAGCAGGCGGTGGAAAGATACGGAACACCAGAGCAGCTGGCGGAGTACCGCCGTCAGGCGGAATTGCGTGGAACGCCGGAAAGCAAGGTGCGCCGGTGGATGGGGATGCAAATCTTCTATTTCTCCCATGCTGGCGATGTGGACCATGCTTGGGCCGCCAGCCGCTCCGTGGAGGAATTGGACGTGGTCGTGGGAAACCATGTCCAGGCCAAGAAGCAGTATGACACTTGGACGGAGGAGGACGAAGCGGGCTATCAGATCTACCTTCAGGAGCAGGACATGGAAAAGCGGACTTATCGGGCTTGGTATCTAATCGCCAATCCCCGAAAGCTGCCCAAGGAAATCGTTAATCAGGAACTGGCGTTTCGGTTCAAGCTGTTCCCTGACAAAATGGATAAAAAGAAATGAATGGTATTATTATTCTGGTTTGTGGTCTGCTGCTTCTCTTGGCCATAAAACTGCTGATAGAGCGCAACTTCATCGGATTGGTTCTATTTAGTGTGGCTCTTTTTTTGATTTTTGGAGTAACCCCGCATACAAAGTAGCGATCGCCCGTTGTTACATGGTCTGCTGCTATAAGGAGGACAAAAATGAGCAATCAAGTGTTCCGGCAAAACCTGGATGACAAAAAAGGGCCCCAGCCCGGCGGCCCCTATCTCATTCAAATGCTGTTCAAAGAGCCGGTAGACATGCCGGACAAGGATGAGATGACCGCTGTGATGAAAAAGCACATCGGCGCGGTAGAGTGTTTCTGCCGTGATAAAAAGATGGCAGGCTTTGCTGCCCTGGATCATATCGCGGAATTTCAGGACGGCAAATGCCCGGTGCAGCTGATGGTGATGGGATGTGACAAATTCAAGGGCAAGGGCTTCGATGCATTCCTTATGAGCCAGATGTGGGACTGCCGGGAGGACCGAGAGCGAATCTTTCGGGAGTGCCGGTATCAGGTCGTGGCCACTGATATGCTGGCGGCGGCGCTTCCGGCCCTGGAGAGGGCCAACCTGGACGCCGACTTCGTGGAGGCCCTGGCAGAGCTGTACCCCACCTGTGAGGCGTTCTATTTCCAGAACTGCGGCAAGCTCTTGCTGGCGGAATATGTGCGTTCCCACCAGATCGAGGGCTCGGACCGCTTCATCCGATTTGGTGTCAATGTCCGCTTCTTCAACATTGAGGGCACCGAGGATATGCTCATCGACACAGTGGGCATGAACACCCTGTTCCTGCCGGACCTCCAGTACCACTTCCATAGCATGGATCCCAACTGGGTAGTGAACCACGCCTATAATGCGGCGTCGTACATACTGGAGCATGATAACCCCATTGGGGATGGGGAAACGATTGACGGCATAGAGAATGGCCGGATGAGCCGGGAGATTCAGTGGAAGTGCCAGTACGAGGATGCCCTGATCCAGCCGCCCAGGGGAGTGGTGGACATCCATATGGGCAACTATGCTTCCGGAAAACGCTGAACGGATAGAATGACTGCATGTACAGCCGGAGAAAATGTTTGCTCCCCTTAAGCGGATTTTACATTCAGCGGGTTATCTTGGCTATTGTATGATAGAAAATAACAGGAGAGAGTACACAGCTGATGTGTGGATGAACGCATCGGGGGGAGCCGATTTATGAGAAAGAACATTTCCCCACAGCATATTGTGGGGGACGTCGGGACTGCGCAGCCGCGTGACTTCCTGCGCTGCGGACAAGGGAGGAGTGATCGATTTGCATCCAGAAGAATGCCTGATCTGCAAGGCGCCGCTGGAATATCTGGTCCGGGACGAGGACATGGAGTGCGCCATCTGCCATAAAAAGGAATCCAGCAAGACCCGGTGCGTCAACGGCCATTATGTTTGCAATGACTGCCATACCCAGGGCATGGACACCATCTTCGGCCTGTGCCTGGCGGAGACTTCCGCCGACCCCGCCGCTATCCTCCGCCGGATGATGGACCTGTCCTTCTGCCATATGCACGGGCCAGAGCACCATGTGATGGTGGGAGCGGCGCTGCTCACCGCCTATAAAAATGCCGGGGGCAAGTTGGACCTGGAGAGCGCTCTCCGGGAGATGTACAGCCGGGGCAAAGCTGTCCCCGGCGGGGCCTGCGGCTTCTGGGGCGCCTGCGGGGCGGGGATCAGCGCGGGGCAGTTCCTGGCCATCGCCACGGCATCCACGCCCCTGGCCCGGGAGCCCTGGGGATTGAGCAATCAGATGACCGCCCGGGCCCTGGACAGCATCGGCAAGGTGGGTGGCCCCCGGTGCTGCAAACGGGATTCCTGGCTGGCCGTCCAGGCCGCCGTGGACTTTGTCCGGGAGCACCTGGGGGTGGAGATGCAGCACAGCGTGCCCGTCTGCTCTTACAGTGCCCGAAACAGCCAGTGCATCGGAAAACGCTGCCCCTTCTCGGCGGCAAAGCAAAGGGCTCTCGAGGCGAAAACAGCCCCGAGTTTCTGAAAGGCCAGAAGCTCCGGGACATACTTGTTTTTCCGGAGAATCTGCTCCATAGGGGTCCCTTGGGCAGCTCGTCCACCAGCTTGCCCAGATACCGGATATCCCGTATCAGCAGGTCCCATACCCGGACACCGCAGACCTTGTCGGTGATGAGGGCACGGTCAGGATTCATGGCGGGGGCACGTTGAAAAAAGTGAGCGCAGGTGACGCTGGACCGCTCCAGCCGGGCGAGGTCCGCCAGCGTGTACCCGGTGAGACAGGCAGTTACCTGGTCCACCTCCGCCGGTGCGGCCCTTTTTCACTTATGATGGATACAAGATCAGCCTGGGCAAGGAGGGCAGGAAATGAACCTGAAGGGGGCCCTCGTTTCCGGAACAGGCTGCAGGTCCTGACGGAAGAGCGGCCGCCCGGGGCGCCGCTGCTTGAGGCGAGGGGTGATAATCCCTCCTGAAATGCACAGACTATTTCTGCTCTTTGGATGTGAAGGGGCGGGTGGATTGGAGACCTTAGCAGATTATCTGGCGCAGGCGAAAGCGCCGCAGCGCCGCGTCCGTATGGCGGAGGTGCTGGAGTGGGCGGAACGGACGTTTTCCGGCCTGGAGCCCAGGGTTGCATGGAACCAGCCCATGTTCACAGATCACGGGACGTTCATCGTCGGGATCAGCGTCTCCGCCGGGCATCTGGCCGTTTCTCCGGGGCGGGCTTGGAGGGATTTTCCCGGGAAATCGCCCGGGGCGGCTATGCCGGGGCAAAATGCTGTTCCGCATCCCGTGGGAGAGGGACGTGGATTACACGCTGCTGCGCCGGATGATCGCCTTCAACCGCACCGAAAAGGCCCACTGCAAGACTTTTTGGCGGGGGAAGGCATGACGACCTGGATACCTTGGCGGGCCAGGGCGCTACTTGCCGGAATCTACCTGCCCGGTCCGACACCAGGGGCGCGCTTTGCCCGGCCGCTCCCGCCGGATCTGGCCCGCTGAGGCGGAAGTCCGCGGAACAAACTGCGGCCCCCGGCCCGTGCCGGATGGGGAAAACGCCTTGTATAAGCAGGGGGCAAGCGCGGCACTGGACGGAAAACCTGCGGAACCATGCGGGCGGCAGTGCGCCGCCCGGTCAAAGGAGGACGACCCATGCCCAACCGGCTGCAATTTGAACAATCCCCGTATCTGCTCCAGCACCGGGAAAATCCCGTGGACTGGCGGCCCTGGGGGAGCGAGGCATTCCAGACCGCACGGGAGGAGGACAAGCCGGTGTTCCTCAGCATCGGCTACTCCACCTGCCACTGGTGCCACGTCATGGCCCATGAGTCCTTTGAGGACGAGACGGTGGCGGAGGCGATCAACCGGGATTTTATCCCGATCAAAGTCGACCGGGAGGAGCGCCCGGATGTGGACGCGGTCTATATGGCCGCCTGCGTGGCTATGACAGGCTCCGGCGGATGGCCGCTGACGGTGCTGCTCACGCCGGAGCAGAAGCCCTTCTGGGCGGGGACGTACCTCCCCAGACAGGCGCTGCTGTCCCTGCTGCAGCAGGCGGCGCGCCTGTGGCGGGAAGATAGGGGCAGTCTGCTGACCGCCGGAGAGGCGCTGACCGACCGGCTCAGGGAAGCGGAGGGCGCAGGCACCGGCTTTCCAGACCGGGCACTGGCAGGCATGGCGGCGGGCCTTTACGCCCGGAGTTTTGACACCCGCTGGGGCGGCTTCGGGCACGCGCCAAAATTCCCCACGCCTCATAATCTGATCTTCCTGCTCCGGTACGCCCGGCGCACAGGGGAGTCCCAGGCCGGGGCCATGGCGGAGCAGACGCTGGAGAGCATGTACCGAGGCGGCCTGTTCGACCATGTGGGCGGCGGCTTTGCCCGGTACTCTACCGATGAAATGTGGCTGGTGCCCCACTTTGAAAAGATGCTCTATGACAACGCCCTGCTGGCACTGGCCTATACGGAGGCCTATCAGCAGACCCGGCGCCCGCTCTATGGGGAGATCGTCCGCCGCACGCTGGATTACGTCCTGCGGGAGCTGCGTGATTTTCAGGGCGGATTCTACTGCGGACAGGACGCGGACAGCGAGGGCGAGGAGGGGAAATACTATGTATTCACCGCAGGCGAGCTGAGAGACCTGCTGGGACCGGAGGACGCAGAGGCGTTCTGCGGCTGGTACGGCGTCACCGAGACGGGGAACTTTGCGGGGAAAAATATCCTCAACCTAATCGGCCGGGAACAGGTCCAGCGGGAGCCGGTGCGCATCAGGCCCCTGCGGGAGAGGGTGTATGCCTACCGCTTGGAACGGACCTGCCTCCACAGGGACGACAAGGTGCTTGCCGCATGGAATGGACTGATGATTGCGGCCCTGGCCCGGGCGGGACTGGCCCTGGATGAGCCCCGCTATCGGGACGCCGCCGTGGGAGCCGCGGCATTATCGAAGCGGAGCCTCACAGAGGACACCGGT
>NZ_CAKVVF010000115.1:0-5272 GCF_934833455.1 Oscillibacter sp. KLE 1728 | reverse complement strand
CCGAACTTGCCCGCCTGGGCCACGATCTCCGCTTCCTTCTCATGGTTCTTGGCGTTCAGCAGGTTGTGCTGGATGCCCTCCCGGGCCAGCAGGCCGCTGAGCAGCTCGTTCTTCTCAATGGACACGGTACCCACCAGCACGGGCTGGCCCTTGGCGTGGCAGTCCTTGATCTGCTGGATGACCGCCCGGTACTTGCCTGCCTCGGTCTTGTACACCACGTCGTGGTGGTCGTGGCGCTGGTTGGGCCGGTTGGTGGGGATCTCCACAATGTCCAGCTCGTAGATGGTGCCGAACTCCTCCTGCTCCGTCATGGCGGTGCCGGTCATGCCGGACAGCTTGTCGTACAGGCGGAAGTAGTTCTGGAAGGTGATGGTGGCCAAGGTCTTGTTCTCGCTGGCCACGGTGACGTGCTCCTTGGCCTCGATGGCCTGGTGCAGGCCGTTGGAGTAGCGCCGGCCGAACATCAGACGGCCGGTGAACTCGTCCACGATGATAACCTCGCCGTCCTTCACCACATAGTCGATGTCCCGCTTCATCACGCCGTGGGCCTTGATGGCCTGGTTGATGTGGTGGGAGAGGGTAGCGTTCTCCGGGTCGGACAGATTCTCCACGTGGAAGAACTCCTCCGCCTTGGCGATGCCCCGGGCGGTGAGCATGGCGGTCTTGGCCTTCTCATCCACGATGTAGTCCGCGTCCGCCTCGGCGGGATCCTCTTCCTCCTTGTTGTCCACCTGGACGACCGCCTGCTTCTTCAGGCGGGAGACGAACATCTCTGCCATGTCATAGAGCTGGGTGGACTTCTCCCCCTGGCCGGAGATGATGAGGGGTGTCCGGGCCTCGTCGATCAGGATGGAGTCCACCTCGTCCACGATGGCGAAGGCATGCCCCCGCTGCACCAGCTCCGTGGAGTAGATGCACATGTTGTCCCGCAGATAGTCGAAGCCCATCTCGTTGTTGGTGCCATAGGTGATGTCCGCGGCGTAAGCGGCCTGCCGCTCCTTGGTGGTCAGGCCGTGGACGATCAGGCCCACCTTCAGGCCCAGGAAGCGGTGGACCTTACCCATCCACTCACTGTCGCGCTTGGCCAGGTAGTCGTTCACCGTGACGATGTGGACGCCCCGGCCGGTCAGGGCGTTCAGATAGGCGGGCAGAGTGGCTACCAGGGTCTTGCCCTCGCCGGTCTTCATCTCGGCGATCCGGCCCTGGTGCAGCACGATGCCGCCCACCAGCTGCACCCGGTAGGGCCGCATGCCCAGCACCCGGTCCGCGGCCTCCCGCACGGTGGCAAAAGCCTCCGGCAGGATATCGTCCAGGGTCTCGCCATTCTGCAGGCGCTCCTTGAACTCTGTGGTCTTGGCCCGCAGGGCCTCGTCGCTCATGGCCTTGTATTCGTCGGCCATGGACTCGATCTTGTCCACGATGGGGTAGATGGATTTCAGCTCCCGGGAGCTGTAATCACCGAAAATCTTTTTCATCAGACCCATGATTGTGATACTTCCTTTCCGGGCCGGTCCCTCCGGCCCGCCGGAATGGCGGAGCGATGGAGAAAGGCCCGTTGATCCATATTATTTATAAAAGGTGGGGCAGTCCCCACGAAAAAGCAGAAATAGCATACCACAATCGCAGGTGGAATGCAAAGAAAAAACAACTTTTGTAAAAAAAGTTCATAAATAGCGGCCCATGTCCGGCAGAAGCCATGATTTTTCGACAGGACGCAGCGGGGAAATCAGCGAAAAGAAACAAACGCTTCCCAACCGGGCAATCGATTGCCCAGTCATAGGAGCTCCGGATCCAGCTCCTCGTCCAGCAGCATCCGGATGCGGCTGAGGACCGTGCCCTCGCCGGTGGAGGCGTCGTAGTCCACGCTTACCAGCCGGGCGCCCGGCAGCTTGCGCTGGAGGGCGGCGTACTGCCCCTTGCCGAAGATGTGGCCCGGCAGGCAGGCGAAGGGCTGGACGCAGAGAATTTTTCGGTATCCCAGCCGGGCCCAGCCCACGGCCTCGGCAGCGATCAGCCACCCATCCGCCACCGTCACCCGCAGGGGAGCATACCCCTCCGCCTGCCGCTTCAGCTCCGGCAGCGGCGGCAGGGCATGATAGCCCGCCTGATTCAAAATCGACAGCATATCCCGCTGGATCTCCGCCAGGTACGACGCCAGCAGCCGATACACCCGCCGGGCAGGGGCGGAGCCTTTCAGGGCGTGGCCGTCCATGTAGTACAGGGCGTACCAGGTGATGCCGCCCACGCCGATCTCGCAGTGCTCCGCCGCCAGATACCGCTCCAAATTCCAGTTGCCCAGGTGGCAGTATTTCGTGTAGATCTCCCCCACGATAGCCACCTTCTGGACTTCACGGGGCACCCGCTCCACCGCCCGGAATTCGGCCGCCATCTCCCGGCAGCGGCGCAGGATCTCCCGGCGGGTGAGTCCTCGATTCCCCGCCAGATCCTGTCCCAGGTCCTCCGTCCAGCGGCGCCAGAGTGCCTCCGCCGTGCCGGGGACTGCCTCGTATGGCCGGGTCTGGTTCCGCAGCAGGGCCAGCGTGTCCCCCCACACGGCAGCGGCCAGACAGCGGCGGACCATGGCGGCGGTGATGGGCAGACCGGTGCCCCGGTCGATGCCCCGGACATTGAGACTCAGGGTCTCCACCCGGCCGTAGCCCAGCCGGTCCAGCACCCGCCGCAGCAGGCGGATGCCGCAGGAGCCCCGGCACTCGTCCCCCGCCTGGCCGAACAGCACCCCGCACCGGGCCGGGTCGTACCGCCCGGACCGCAGGGCGGACAGCACCTGCCCCGCCACCAGGAACACCGGATAGCACAGCTCATTGTGGAAATATTTCAGCCCCAGCTCCGCCAGATGGGGATCGTCCTCCGTCAGCAGCACCGGCTCCCATTCCTCCGACGTAAAGGCGTACTGCAGCAGGGGGAACCAATCGTCCAGCAGGGAGGGGATCAGCAGCGTCTTCCGCTCTGCCATCCCGGCCACCTCCTTTTATCCCAGCATACCGGTCCGCGCGGGGGAAAGCAAGGCAAAAGTGGTTACAAAATCCGCCGGAATCCCCGCCGCCCCTTGCCCCGCCCGCTCCTTTGTGTTAAACTGACAAAAAAGCCCCACCCGCCGCCGCGGCGGGGAGGAGCAAAAAAGGAGGTTCCCCCATGAAGCTCAGCTTTTACGGCGCCGACCAGTGCGTCACCGGCAGCTGCCACTGTCTGGAGGTCAACGGCAGGCGCATCCTGGTGGACTGCGGATTGCAGCAGGGGCGGGACGAGGTGTCCAACGACGCTTTTCCCTTTGCCGCGAACGACATCGACTTCGTCCTGGTGACCCACGCCCACATCGACCACACCGGCCGGATCCCCATGCTGGTGAAGCAGGGCTTCCAGGGCCGGATCGTCGCCACCCGGCTGACGGCGGATCTCATGGACATCATGCTCCAGGACTCCGCCCACATCCAGGAGTCCGACGCGGAGTGGAAGAACCGCAAGGCGGAGCGGTCCGGCGCCCCCCGGGTGGAGCCCCTTTACACCATCGAGGACGCCCAGCGGGTGAGCCAGTACATGACCACCTGCGAGTACAACCAGCCCCTGGACCTGTGCGAGGGCGTCCGGGTGGAGTTCGTGGACGCGGGCCATCTGCTGGGCTCCGCCTCCATCCTCGTCACCGCCACGGAGGGCGGCATCACCAAACAGATCGTCTTTTCCGGCGACATCGGCAATGTGGACCAGCCCATCATCCGGGACCCCACCTACCTCACCGGCGCGGACTACGTGGTGATGGAGTCCACCTACGGCGACCGCAACCACACGGAGGTGTGGAGCTACACCGACGATCTGGCGAAGATCATCGACGAGACCATCGCCAAGGGCGGCAACGTGGTGATCCCCTCCTTCGCCGTGGGCCGCACCCAGGAGCTGCTGTACTTCATCCGGGAGATCAAGGACAAGGGGATGGTGAAGAGCGACCCGGACTTCCCCGTGTACATCGACTCCCCCCTGGCCAAGAAGGCCACCACCATCTTCACCGGCGACCTGCGGGGCTATCTGGATGAGGCGGCGCTGGAGCTGGTGCAGGACGGCACCCACATGTTCAACTTCACCAACCTGCGCATGACGGAGACCAGCGAGGAGTCCAAGATGCTGAACATGGACCCCACCCCCAAGGTCATCATCTCCGCCTCCGGCATGTGCGACGCGGGCCGCATCCGCCACCACCTGAAGCACAACCTCTGGCGGCCGGAGTGCACCGTGGTGTTCGTGGGCTACCAGGGGGAGGGCACCCTGGGCCGCGCCCTGCTGGAGGGTGTGAAGAGCGTGAAGCTCTTCGGCGAGGAGATCGCCGTCCATGCGCAGATCGTGAACTTCCAGGGTCTCTCCTCCCACGCGGACCGGAACCACCTGCTCTCCTGGATCCAGGCCATCCAGGCCCCCAAGCCCCAGCACGTGTTCGTGGTCCACGGGGACCGGGAGGTGGCGCCCTTCTTCGCCAAGACCATCCAGGGCCTGGGCTTCACCGCCCACGCGCCCCAGTACACGGAGGTGTACGACCTGATCGCCGACAAGGTGACCGAGCCCGGCTACCTGCCTGAGCGGAAGGCCAGGACCACCGGCGGTATGCGGGCCAGCGCGGCCTACGAGCGGCTGGTGGCCGTGGGCAACATGCTTATGGAGAGCATCAAGCGCAGCCGCGGGCGGGACAACAAGTCCCTGGCCCGGTTCGCGGACCAGCTGCGGCAGCTGCTGGAGAAGTGGGAGAGCTAAGGCAGCTCCCTTGCCAGAGAGAAGGCGGCCTGGAACGCGGCCTCCAGCTCCATGCGTGGAGCTGCGCCGCCGCATCCTCGTATTTTTCGACGGTGTTCCAGCTGTCGTCCGGAAGCAGGTCCCGGAGCCGCAGGGACAGGCGGGCGGTCAGGCGGGAGACTTCCCGGTACTCCGGGGAGGGGAGATAGGAGGGGAGAAGCTCCTCCTTGGCGTATTCGTAGAGAACTTGCATCAGGTCTGTCATAATCAAAAGACGCCCCCTAAACACGCGAATTGCACGTATTCATAATATACGTGCAAAACGCGTGTGTCAAGAGGCTCGGGAGAGATTTTATGATAAAATTTGCGGAGAGACTGCGTGAATTGCGGAAAGAACGTCATGTCACACAAAAGGACATGGGGGAAATTCTGGGTATCCAGTTGCGTTCCTACCAATGCTATGAGAGCGGCGACCGCCGCCCGGACTATGAGAAATTGGTGGCCCTGGCGGATTACTTCGACGTGACCACAGATTATC
>NZ_CAKVVF010000114.1:0-5278 GCF_934833455.1 Oscillibacter sp. KLE 1728 | reverse complement strand
GCCAGCGAGGGCGCCGGCCTGGGCCACGACTTCCTGCGGCACGTGGACCGCTGCCGCCTGCTGGTCCATGTGGTTGACGTGTCCGGCAGCGAGGGCCGGGACCCGGTGGAGGACTTTGATGCCATCAACGCGGAGCTGAAGCAGTACAGCCCGGACCTGGCGGAGCGGCCCCAGATCGTGGCCGCCAACAAGGTGGACATCCTCCCCCCGGACTCCGACAACCTGGAGCGGCTCCGGTCTCATGTGGAGGCTCTGGGCTACACGCTCCTGGAGATTTCCGCAGCCGCTCACCAGGGCACCCGGGAACTGGTGAAGAAGACGGCGGAGATGCTCTCCGTCCTGCCCCCTGTCACTGTGTATGAGCCGGAGTATGTGCCGAAGGCCCCGGTGATCGATGCCTCCGCCCCGCTGGACATCCACCGGGAGGACGACGGTACCTGGATCGTGGAGGGTCCCTGGCTGCGGCAGGTGATGGGCAACGTGAACTTCGCCGACTATGAGAGCCGGATGTGGTTCGACAAGGTGCTGCGGGACAATGGCTTCTTCCAGAAGCTGGAAGAGATGGGCATCCAGGACGGTGACATTGTTTCCCTATACGATTTTGAATTTGAATACCAGCGGTAAAATCCAGGGGCGGGCCATTTGGCCCGCCCCTGTTCTTCCAAAATTCAAAATGAAAATTAGAGAAATTTTTTACACTTTTTTGTGATAAACTCACAAAGTTTTTTTCAGAGCTTGACAGGCGGGCCCAGCGTGTTGTACACTCAGCCCAAGTTCAAAAGCACAAACCAATGACGCGGACGAGTACACGGACGTCGCTTCTCCAAGAGAGCTGCCGGTGGTGGGATGGCAGCAGAAGGGGCCCCGCCGAATGGACCGCAGAGGGCGGGCTGAACGGGATCTCTCCCCAGTAAGCGCCGACGGGCTTTTCCCCCGTTACCAGGGAAAGACGTGTGTTGGCACGTCGCCGAGTGGGCGAGTAATCGCCAAGTTGGGTGGCACCGCAGAAGTCGCAGACTTTTGTCCCAAGGGAACCATAGGAATGGGTCCTTGTGGGATGAAGGTCTTTTTCTTTTTCTCCAAAGGGCCGCAGATCAGAAAGGAGCACAACCATGACATTCGAGAAAATCCCCTACAAAATCTACCTGACCGAAGACGAGATGCCCATGAATTGGTACAATGTCCGGGCAGATATGAAGACCAAGCCCGCCCCTCTGCTGAACCCCGCCACCGGCACGCCCATGGGCTTCGATGACCTGCGTCCGGTGTTCTGCGACGAACTGATCCGGCAGGAACTGGACAATGACACCCGGGAGATCCCCATCCCCCAGGAGATCCGGGACTTCTATAAAATGTACCGGCCCTCTCCCCTGGTGCGGGCCTACTGCCTGGAGGAAAAGCTCCAGACCCCCGCCAAGATCTACTACAAGTTCGAGGGCAACAACACCTCCGGCTCCCACAAGCTGAACAGCGCCATCGCCCAGGCTTACTACGCCAAGAACCAGGGCCTCAAGGGCGTCACCACTGAGACCGGCGCCGGCCAGTGGGGTACTGCCCTCTCCATGGCCTGTTCCTACCTGGGGCTGGACTGCCAGGTCTACATGGTGAAGGTCAGCTACGAGCAGAAGCCTTTCCGGCGGGAGGTCATGCGGACCTACGGCGCCGCCGTCACCCCCTCCCCCTCCGATACCACCAGCGTAGGCCGGGCCATTTTGAAGGAGCACCCGGGTACCACCGGCTCCCTGGGCTGTGCCATTTCCGAGGCAGTGGAAGCCGCCGCCAGCCAGCCCGGCTACCGCTATGTGCTGGGCAGCGTCCTTAACCAGGTGCTGTTGCACCAGTCCATCATCGGTCTGGAGACCAAGGCGGCTCTGGACAAGTACAACATCGTGCCCGATATCATCATCGGCTGCGCCGGCGGTGGCAGCAACCTGGGCGGTCTGATCTCCCCCTTCATGGGTGAAAAGCTGCGGGGCGAGCGGGATTACCAGTTCATCGCCGTGGAGCCCGCCTCCTGCCCCCAGCTTCACCCGCGGCAAATTCGCATACGACTTCTGTGACACCGGCAAGGTCTGCCCCCTGGCCAAAATGTACACTCTGGGCAGCAACTTCATTCCCTCCGCCAACCACGCCGGAGGTCTGCGGTACCACGGCATGAGCCCCGTGCTCTCCGAGCTGTACCATGAGGGGCTGATGGAGGCCCGTGCGGTAGAGCAGACAAAGGTCTTTGAGGCGGCGGAGCAGTTCGCCCGGGTGGAGGGCATCCTTCCGGCGCCGGAGTCCAGTCACGCCATCCGGGTAGCCATCGACGAGGCTATGAAGTGCAAGGAGACCGGCGAAGAGAAGACCATTGTCTTTGGCCTCACCGGCACCGGCTACTTCGATATGGTGGCCTATGAGAAGTTCCACAACGGCCAGATGACCGACTATATCCCCACTGACGCAGAACTGGAGGCCAGCTTCGCCCAGCTGCCCAAGGTGCCGGGACAAGATTGACCCTAGTCACGAAGACAGCGGAGGACATGTTGTCCTCCGCTATTTTCTCTGTTCCGGTGGTTTTTCTGCATAAATGTCGCCGGTCTGCGCAAACTGGATCCGAATCCATTTGCCCAGACTGGAGGAATGTCTTGTGTCCAATCCCAACCGCCGCGGCGCCATGGCGCTGGTGTCCGCCTCCCTGTGCCTGACGCTCGCCGCGCTGTTTTATTTCACTGCCCCGGCACCGGCCCTCACCGCCTCCGCCCCCATCGCGGTCCCTGCGGCTGCGGACTGGGGGCTATCCTTCCCCACAGAGGGGGAATCCCCAGTGGGCAATGCCTCTGCGGAGGACCTGGCCCAATACGGCGCCTACTACCTGGGGGATACCAGCCAAAAGGTCCTCTACCTCACCTTTGACTGCGGATATGAGAACGGCTGCACAGAGGCCATACTGGACGCCCTGAAAAAGCACAATGCCCCCGCCGCCTTCTTTGTGGTGGGGCATATGATCGAATCTGCTCCCGACATCGTCCGCCGCATGGCGGCAGAGGGCCACATTGTGGGCAACCACACGTACCACCACCCGGATATGTCCAGCATCTCGGACATGGCCGCATTCCAGAAGGAGCTGACGGACCTGGAGACCCTGTACCAGGAGACCACAGGACAGCCTCTCTCCAAGTTCTACCGCCCGCCTCAGGGAAAATACAGTGTGGAGAATCTGAAGCAGGCCCAACAGCTGGGATACACCACCGTGTTCTGGAGTCTGGCCTATGTGGACTGGAACACGGACGATCAACCTTCTGCGGAGGAGGCCTATGCCAAACTGCTGCCCCGCATCCACGACGGAGCCATCGTGCTGCTCCACTCTACCTCCGCCACCAACGCCGCGATCCTGGATGACCTGCTGACCAAGTGGGAGGAGATGGGCTACACCTTCGCCTCCCTGGACCAGCTGCCCGGGCTGGCCTGACCACGCACCGGACCGGACGCAGCGCCCGGCTTCATTCTCCCCTTGCTTCCTGCCGCCTGACATGATAGGATGGTGGAGACGAAAGGGGGCGGCGTCCCATGCGTTCTCTCTCCAAATCCAAGTGGATGGAAGCTGTTCAGTCCTACGTGCTCTATTTCTTTTTCTACTCCGTGCTGGGGTGGCTGTATGAGGTGTTTCTGGAAGTGGTGGTCTACCGCTGGGGATTCACCAACCGGGGTGTGCTGCTGGGGCCCTACTGCCCGGTGTACGGCGTCGGCGCCCTAGTGTTCCTGCTGGCCTTCTCCCGCCTGATGGCTAAGCGGGAGCCAGCGTGGTTCCGCTGGGTGAAGCCGGTGCTGGTGTTCCTGGGCTGCATGATCGCCGCCACCGCCATCGAGCTGGCCACCAGCTATCTGCTGGAGGCCCTGACCGGTGCCTGGCCCTGGCAGACCTACCGAGACTACGCCATCAACTTTGAGGGCCGTATCGCTCTCTCCCCCTCCATCCGCTTCGGACTGGGCGGACTGTTGTTCCTGTACGTGCTCCAGCCCCTGTTCCACCGGCTGGTCCACAGCCTGTTGCCCCGGGTGCGCCGCGGGGCTTGCATCGCCGTTCTGGTGCTGCTGGCTGTGGACTGCGCCGTGCTGCTGTTCCGGTGATGCCGCCTGCCGCATTAATCAAAAGAGGACTGACTTGGTCAGTCCTCTTTCTGTTCTTCCATCATCTTTTCCAGATACTGCTGGATGCAGCGGAACGTCTCCTCGCTGAGGTCGTGTTCCACCTTGCAGGCATCCTCCGAGGCCACCTCCGGCGTTACTCCCAGAAGGACAAAGAGCTTGGAGAGGGTCTTGTGCCGACCGTAGACACGGCTGGCCACTTCCAACCCGCTTTCATTCAGAGTGATGAATCCGTCCGCATCCATCGAGATATAACCGTTTTCCCGCAGCTTCTTCATGGCGATGCTGACGCTGGGCTTGGAGTATCCCAGCTCGTTGACGATGTCAATGGACCGCACCTGCCCCCGCCGCTGCTGCAAAACCAGGATGGACTCCAGATAGTCCTCTGCGGACTCGTGGATTACCATGGCGCTCAACCTTTCTCTTTGGAGAATAAATCACTTGCCGGAAAACGTGAGCCGCCTATCGGCCGTGATCTATTTCGAGCGGGAAAGGTCATGCGGATAGTGGAAAAAAGAGAGACATGCTTTAACATGTCTCTCTTTTTTGGTGGAGATAAGCGGGATCGAACCGCTGACCTCTTGACTGCCAGTCAAGCGCTCTCCCAGCTGAGCTATACCCCCGAGCCGTGTGTTCCGCGGCGGAACATTTGCTAGTATAGCAGGCAGGCAGAAGAATGTCAACCCCCTTTTTTCAATTTTTGCACATCTGCTCCGAGAACCTTCCGGTAGGGGGCGGCCTGGCATCTCCGGCCCGGGACAGCCCTGCCGGAGCGCGAGATTGAGCTGGTGTAGGAAAAACGGCCTCATTCTGAAATTGAATGGGACCGCTTTGATTCCCGATCCGTGCGGATGAATTAAAAAATGCCCTTGTTGTACTTGAATTGACCATAGAGAATCATAGCCAATCCAACCGCATAACCAGTAAGGACAATATAATCCAATATCGCGGTTTTAAAAATAACTTCAAGAAGTGCAGAAAGAATCATAGAAACCCCCATTACCAGAGTTCCGGACCCGACACACTTTCCATATTTAGGAATATCACGCTCAGAGACTTTACGGCGGTTATACCAATGAATGGAAGAGATATTCCCTTTGATATTGGTGATCCCTAGTACCGTAAGGACACCTCCAATCAATAAAAATAC
>NZ_CAKVVF010000113.1:0-5300 GCF_934833455.1 Oscillibacter sp. KLE 1728 | reverse complement strand
CTTCCAGCTTGCGCCGCCCTTGGTGTCGATGATCTCGATGCCCTGGGCTTTCAGCTCATCCCGGATGCGGTCCGCCTCCGCGAAGTTCTTCGCCTTCTTCGCCTCGTACCGCTGCATCACCAGCGCGTCGATGGCCGGGTCCCCCTCGCCGGTGACGGTGTAGCCGCCCTCGGTCTGGGTGGTCTTTGCCTTGGCGTCCTCCGCCCGGCGGGCCGCCGCCTTCTCCAGCAGGCCCAGGGACAGCACGCTGTCAAAGTCCCCGATGAGGGCCAGCTTGGTGGCGTCGTTGGTCTTTGCCTTCAGCACGTCGAACAGGGCCGTCACGCCCATGGAGGTGTTCAGGTCGTTGCCCATCTGCTGGCCGAACTTCTCCCGGTAGGGCTTCATGGCCTCCTGGTCCACCGGACCGTCCGCCGGGTCTAGGGCCGCGATGCGGGCGATCAGCTTGGTGTAGGCCGCCGCCGCGTTGTCCAGGTTCTCCCAGGTGAACACCAGCGCCTTGCGGTAGTGGCTCTGGAGGCAGAAGTACCGGTAGGCCAGGGGGTCATAGCCCTTCTGCTCCAGCAAGGACACAGTGAGAAACTCACCCTTGGACTTGGACATCTTGCCGTCCGAGGTATTCAGGTGATGGACGTGGAACCACTGGGGGCACCAGGGATGGCCCAGGTAGCTCTCGCTCTGAGCGATCTCGTTGGTGTGGTGGGGGAAGGCGTTGTCCACGCCGCCGCAGTGGAGATCCAGATACTCCCCATTGTACTTCAGGGAGATGCCGGAGCACTCGATATGCCACCCCGGATACCCTACGCCCCAGGGGGAATCCCACTTCAGGGCCTGGTCCTCGAACTTGCTCTTGGTGAACCAGAGGACGAAGTCGTTCTTGTTGCGCTTGTTGGGATCCTCCTCCACGCCCTCCCGGACGCCTACGGCCAGGTCCTCCTCGTCGTGGTCGTTGAAGACGTAGTACCGCCCCAGCTTGGAGGTGTCGAAGTACACGTTGCCGCCGGCGAAGTAGGCATAGCCGGTATCCATCAACTTGGAGACGATCTTGATATACTCGTCGATGCAGCCGGTGGCGGGCTGGACCACATCCGGCGTCTTGATATTCAGCCTGCGGCAGTCCTCAAAGAAGGCATCGGTGTAGAACTGGGCGATCTCCATGACCGTCTTGTGCTCCCGCTTGGCGCCCTTGAGCATCTTGTCCTCGCCCTCATCGGCATCGGAGGTCAGGTGGCCCACGTCGGTGATGTTCATCACCCGGTGGACATCATAGCCAGTCCAGCGGAGGAACTTCTCCAGCACGTCCTCCATGATATAACTGCGCAGGTTGCCGATGTGGGCGAAGTGATACACTGTGGGGCCGCAGGTGTACATCTCCACGCGGCCGGGAGTGTGGGTCTTGAACTCCTCTTTCTTGTGGGTGGCCGAATTGTACAGGTACATAAACACTGCTCCTTTTACGTTTCCGAACCGGCGGATTCCTCCCGCCGGCTCTTGAGATATTGTTCATCCATGAGTTTTTCCAAAAATTCCAGACGGGATAAGGCTGCATTCAACTTTTCCTCTACGGGGTCCCGGACGCTGATCTGGTCCACCTCGTCGGCGAAGGTGGCGATCTTTCCGGCCACTCGGACCACATGGGCGGGGACGCCCACGGCGGTGCAGTCCTCCGGCACCGCGCTGAGGACCACGGCGCCCGCGGCAATGCGGGCGTTGTCCCCCACGGTGAAGGGGCCCAGTACCTTGGCGCCGGAACCCACCATCACATTGTTGCCCAGGGTGGGGTGGCGCTTGCCCTTGTCCTTGCCGGTGCCCCCCAGGGTCACCCCCTGGTAGAGCAGACAGTCGTCTCCGATCTCCGCAGTCTCGCCGATGACAATGCCCATGCCGTGGTCGATCACCAGGCGGTGGCCGATGGTGGCGCCGGGGTGGATTTCAATGCCGGTCCAGAACCGGCTCCACTGGGAGACGCACCGGGCCAGAAAGAATCGATGATGCCGGTACAGCCAATGGGCCACCCGGTGGTACAGAACGGCATGGACACCAGGGTACAGGAGAAAAATCTCCAGCTTGCTGCGGGCCGCGGGGTCGCGGCGCTGGTAGGCGGCCAGCAGGCCGCCCAGTCGGGTTACTCGTTTTGCCATATCGAATTGCTCCTTGTGCGGATCGGGAGGCCATGAAAAACGCCTCCCGTACCAAGGTACGAGAGGCGACGGATCGCGGTTCCACTCTCTTTTATCACTCAAGGAGGCCCGTTGACGCTGGCCAGACGGAGGGCTTCCACATCCCCCGCGCTCCCGGGCGCACGTTCACAGCTCCCGCCGCAGGCGCGCTTGCAGCCGGTGACGCGCCCTCTCTGTTCTTTGGAAGTGCTGTTACTCTTCCCGATCAACACGCTATTCCATTTACGCTTTGTATCTTAACAGGATTTGAGAGAGGTGTCAAGAGACAACTTCACGCAGGAATATCCCGGCCCTGCGCCCTGCGCCTTGACAGCGCACCTGCTTCTCCATACAGAATATGCCGGAATGTGGAAACCGTCCCCCCTGTCAACAGGCGGTTGACAAAATTCCAATGGCTGTCGCTTGCCAAGCGCCCGCCTTTTCGGTATGATGGGACCAAAGAAAAGGAGGGGATACTCCATGGAATTGAAGGACCGTATCGCTGCCGTCCGCAAAGCGGCAGGATTGACCCAAGAGCAGCTGGGCGAGCTGCTGGGTGTCACCCGGCAGGCCGTCAGCAAGTGGGAGAGCGGCCAGACCACGCCGGACGCCGCCACCATCGCCGCGCTGTGCGAAAAGCTCCATGTGTCGGCGGACTATGTGCTGTTGGGAAAGGAGCCGGGGGAGGGACAGACCGCCGCCTATGAGCCGCCGGACACCTGTCCCTGCTGCGGGCGGAAGGTCTCCGGCAGCATCTGTCCGGAATGCGGCTATCAGCTGCCCAATCATCCGCCCCGTGGGCCCCAATACGCTGTCGTTGCCACCCGCCCCGGCTTTGTGCAGAGCACGGAGTCGTCTGCCCAGCTGGTGAAATACTGCGGCTTCACCCAAGAGGATGCCAACAATGCCATCGCCCACTATGTGAACAACCAGTCCCGCATCCTGCTGCGGCGGGGACTGGTTGACAGTGCGGCCCAGTACATTGCCGCCCATCTGGACCAGGATTTCTTCTGCCCGCAGATCGTAGTGGACTGCGGGGAATCCGAGGAGGCGCTGCTTTACAAACCTAAAGCCTTCGAGACACCGTCTCCCGTCAAGAGTCAAGAGGGCATCGGCTTCTGGGGCGTGGTGGGTGCTGTTATCGTTGCCCTGCTGATCCTCTCGTTCTTCTGATGATGGACCGGTCCTTTCTGCGGCGGTACGCCGCCTCCGGCGCGGTCATCGCCGGGCTGTATCTCCTGAACCGCTTTCTTTTGGTCCCCCTGACCAGCTGCCGCCTGCTGGCCTGGCACGGGGCGGACTTCCTGGCCGGCGGCTTGATGCTGTGCCTGCTGAACGGTCTGCTGTGTCTCACCCGCCGGCGGCCGGTGGAGCGGGCCCTGCCTGCCTCGCTTTTCCTGCTGGCCTGCGGCCTTTTCTGGGAAGTGCTCACGCCCCTGTACCTGCCCCGATCCGTGGGCGACCTCCGGGATGTCCTGGCGGTGTGGCTGGGGGGCGTGGCTCTGCTGTCCCTCTGGCGGGTGTGGGACCGGCTGGGGCCTGGAAGCTGAACATGTCAAAACGCCCCCGGCGGGAGTGACCCGCCGGGGGCTCGTCTGTTGTCAGAGTCACGCCGAGGCGATGACATCCTTGTTCTTCACGAAATACTCTACGCCAGAGTACAGGGTGGTGAGGGTGATGACCCACACGCAGAGCGTGTTCACCACCGGTGGAATGGGCAGGAACATCAGCACCACGCACACCATAGTGGCGGCAGTCTTGACCTTGCCGGACCATCCGGCGGCGATGACCCGTCCCTTGTCGCTGGCGATCATCCGCAGGCCGCTGACGGCGAACTCCCGGCAAATGACAATGAGCAGCATCCAGGCGGGCATCTGCCCGATCTCCACGAACCACAGCATGGCGGCGGTCACCAGCATCTTATCCGCCAGGGGGTCGGCAAACTTGCCGAAGTCCGTCACCAGGTTGTACTTCCGGGCGATCTTGCCGTCCAGCATGTCCGTGAGGCTGGCGATGATGAAGATGGCCAGCGCCACCCACGTGGCGCCGGGGAAGCCCCAGTACAGCACCACCATGAAAACCGGGACCAGAATAATGCGCAAAAGCGTCAATTTATTGGGCAAATTCATGGATGTTTACTCCTCCGCCAATTCTCCGGTCAGTTCGCCGTCCATGACGCCGGTAAGCCGGACGGTCACAAAGGTGCCCGGTTCCACCTCCCGGTTCGCGTCAAACCAGATGCGGCCGTCGATGTCCGGGGACTCGGCGTAGCTGCGGCCGAAGTGCATCTGGGCCTGGCTGTCGAAGCCCTCGCACAGCACCTCCCGCTCCGTTCCCAGAACAGACTCGTTGTACGCGTCGATGATGTCGGACTGAACGTCCACCACCAGCTCCGCCCGGCGGCGGGCCTCCTCCATGTCCACATGGTCCATCTGGGCCGCCCGGGTGCCCTCCTCCGGGGAGAAGGGGAACACCCCGGCCCGTTCAATCTTTGTCTCCCGGAGAAAGACACACAGCTCTTCCAGCTCCGCCTCGCCCTCGCCGGGCAGGCCGGTGATGAGGCTGGTCCGCAGCACCAGGCCGGGGATGCGGGCCCGGAGCTTTGTCAGCAGGTCCAGCAGCTCCGCCTTGGTATCCCGGCGGTTCATGGCCTTCAGGATCCCGTCGTTGCAGTGCTGGATGGGGATGTCCAGATACTTGACGATCTTGGGCTCCTCCGCAATGGTGTCGATCAGCTCCTCAGTGATCTCGTCCGGATACAGATAGTGGAGCCGGACCCAGTGGAAGTCCAGCCTGCACAGCTCCCGCAGGAGAGACGCCAGCTGGTGCTCGCCGTTCAGGTCCGTTCCATACCGGGTGATATCCTGGGCGATGACCAGCAGCTCCTTCACGCCGGCGTCCGCCAGCTCCCTGGCCTCTTCCAGAAGGCCCTCCATGGGGCGGCTGCGGTATTTGCCCCGCAGGGAGGGGATCACACAGTAGGCGCAGTGGTTGTCGCACCCCTCGGCGATGCGGAGGTAGGCATACCAGGGGGGCGTGGACAGGATGCGTCCCCCGTCCTGGGGGGCGGTGTGGATGTTGCCCAGGTGGCAGGGCCGCAGGCCGGAGCCAGCCATCACCTCGTCAATGGCGGCGCAGATG
>NZ_CAKVVF010000112.1:0-5381 GCF_934833455.1 Oscillibacter sp. KLE 1728 | reverse complement strand
CAAAGGTCAGGATGCCCTTCTCCTTCCCTGCCTCGTCCACCAGTGTGCTCTTCGTGTACATGATATTGCCGACCACACGGCCGTCCAGCTCCAGCACCAGGTCCAACTCCGGCAGAAAATCCGGGTGGGGCCGGATGGCGTGGGCCAGGTAGTGCTCCGTGCATCCTGGCGTGTAGAGGTTGTAAAACGCCTGCCGGATGATGTCCTCCACCTGCTGGTAATCGCTCACCCGCTCCGGGCGGATCGTGATGTTCTTCTCCATATCGGTTCCTCCCTGCATGAATTGGCGCCCTGCGGGCGCAGTCTGCACAGCTTGTCCTGCTCTCTATTATATGTCTCTTTCGGCTGCACGCAATGGTGGGCAGTGATTTTTTTCGTCCGGAGTGAAAGCTGGCGCGAAAAAGCGCCTCCCGCAAAAGCGGGAGGCGCCGAATCGAAAACTCACAGGAGGTTCATCAGGTTGAAGCTCAGGATCAGGCCGGAGAACACGATGGACACCGTGGAGCACAGCTTGATGAGGATATTCAGGGACGGGCCGGAGGTGTCCTTGAAGGGGTCGCCCACCGTATCGCCCACGACGGCGGCCTTGTGGCACTCGGAGCCCTTGCCGCCGTGGTGGCCGCCCTCAATATACTTCTTGGCGTTGTCCCAGGCACCGCCGGCGTTGGACATGAACACCGCCATGGCAAAGCCGGTGACGGACACGCCGCCCAGCAGGCCCACCACGCCGGTGGGGCCCAGCACCAGGCCGGTAGCCAGAGGCACGATGATGGCCAGCAGGGCCGGCACCACCATCTCATGCAGGGCGCCCTTGGTGCACAGGGACACGCAGGAGGCGTAGTCCGGGTCTGCCTTGTACTCCATGATGCCCGCGATCTCCTTGAACTGGCGGCGGACCTCCACCACGATGGACTGGGCCGCCTTCTGCACCGCGCTCATGGTGAAGGCGGAGAAGACGAAGGTCAGCATGGCGCCGATGAACATGCCCACCAGCACCGTGGGGCTGGTCAGGGTGAAGTTCAGCATCTCCTCCGTGTTCTCCTGGACGATGTTCACGTAGCTGACCAGCAGGGCCAGGGCCGTCAGGGAGGCGGAGCCGATGGCGAAGCCCTTGCCGGTGGCGGCGGTGGTGTTGCCCAGAGAGTCCAGGGCGTCGGTCCGCTCCCGGACGCTCTCCGGCAGGCCGCTCATCTCCGCAATGCCGCCGGCGTTATCTGCCACGGGGCCGTAGGCGTCCGTAGCCAGGGTGATGCCCAGGGTGGACAGCATACCCACGCCGGCGATGCCGATGCCGTACAGGCCCTGGTTGAAGGCCGCAGTAAAGGCGCCGGCCTTATCCACGATCTCCATGCTGCCGCCGGCGGCGAAGTAGCTGACCAGCACCGCAGCCGCCACGATCAGGATGGAGGTCAGAGTGGACTTCAGACCCAGGGAGATGCCGCCGATGATGATGGTGGCGGAGCCGGTCTCGGAGGCGGCCGCCAGCTCCTGAGTGGGCTTATAGGTATCAGAGGTGTAATACTCGGTGAAGTAGCCGATGGCGCAGCCGCCGATCAGACCGCAGAGGATGGCCACATAAACGCCCATGTGCCCATCCAGAATGAAATAGGTCAGGGGCGCCGCCAGGATGGCGGAGAGAACAGCGGCGGTGTAAGTGCCGGTCCGCAGGCTCTTCAGCAGGGACTGCTGGGTGGCGTTCTCCTTAGTCTTCACCAGGAAGGAGCCGATGATGGAGCAGATGATGCCGCACACGGCCAGGGCCACGGGCAGCAGCAGGCCGCCCCAGCCGTAGCCGCCCACAGCGCCCAAGGCGAAGGTTGCCAGGATAGAGCCCACATAGCTCTCATACAGGTCCGCGCCCATGCCGGCCACATCGCCCACGTTGTCGCCCACATTGTCGGCGATGGTGGCGGGGTTCCGGGGATCGTCCTCGGGGATTCCGGCCTCAACTTTGCCCACCAGGTCGGCGCCCACGTCGGCGGCCTTGGTGTAGATGCCGCCGCCCACACGGGCGAACAGAGCCATGAAGGAGGCGCCCATGCCGTTCATCACCATGATATTGCCCAGGGACACCGGATCATTGATGCCGAAGGCATAGCGCAGCAGGAAAAACCAGATCGTGATGTCCAGCATGCCCAGGCCCACCACGGTGAAGCCCATGACGGAACCGGAGGAGAACGCCACCCGCAGGCCCTTGTTCAGGCTCTCGGAGGCCGCCTGGGCCGTCCGGGCATTGGAGTTTGTGGCGATCTTCATGCCGATGAAGCCCGCCAGCATGGACCAGATGCCGCCGGTGAGGAACGCGAAGGGAGTGAACTGCGAGAGCATCTTCCCGCCGGAACCGAAAGCAATAATCAGCAGGAGGATGAACACCACCAGAAACACCTTGAACACTGTGGTGTACTGGTGCTTCAGATAGGCGTTTGCGCCCTCACGGATGGAGGCGGCGATCTTCCGCATCTTCTCGTTCCCCTCCGAGAAGGACATCACGCGGCTGCGCTGCAGCCACGCGAAGAGCAGTGCGATAGCCGCCCCGACAAATCCGATCCAGAAAAGGTCTTCCATGTTTCTCCGCTCCTTTGCAGTTGTATTTGTATACGGTACGTATATTTTAACATAGCACGGAAATTTTTCAAGAAAATATTAGGTAATTTTGCGTGCAGACAGCTACGTTTTCGCGTTTTCCACAAAGTTCCTGTTTTTTGGCTCCCACTTTTCATTCATTTGGGCAGATTGCCTCTTTACAGGACGCCTGACCTGAAATCCAGCGGATTTTTTTGTGAAAAATGCCCTCAAACCGCAGTCTGAGGGCCGTATACAGCAATATGGTTCTGATTTTGAGCTGCAACCCATCCAGCTCTGCTCAATAGATCAAGTGGAAATCGGTGAAGACCCAGCGGTCTTCCAGAAATTCATAGGGGAATGCATAGGACTCCACCCCTGTCACGGTAGAGCCGCCGTCTGCCAGCAGATCCACCTCTACTATGACAGAGTATCCCGCCTGGCCGTACGGCTTGATCTGGATGTCCGCCTGACCCTTGGACTCGTCCCGCTCCCGGCTGGTAGGCAGAACATACAGGGCCCCGTCCACATCCTGATACAGGGGATGGGCTCCGCCGGAGGCCAGCAGCGCATCCACCAGCTCCTCTGAAAACAGGCCCCGCAGATAGGCCCGCAGGTCTGCCAGATTTTCCATGCCCGGGTACTCCACCGGATAGTAAAGCCAGCCGTCTATGGTCTGCGTCTTCTCTCCGCAGGGCAGCGTCTCCAGGCTGAACCAGCCGTACGCCTCCTCCGCCCGGAAATAGGCCGCCTGGATCTCCTCGTCCGTCAGGGGACGGGCCTGACCCTCCAGCCTGACGGCGGACAGACCGCCCTCCGCATCCGGTGCAGAGGCCTCCGCAAAAACGGAAGGCGCTTCTCCCGCCGCCCCCTCGTCCGCGGCGGGCCCGCCGCACCCGGCCAGCGCCCACAGCGCCAGTGCCAGAAACAGCACGCTCCACCTCTTCATAGCTTCCTCTCTCCTTCTCCCAAACGGGCCGCCGGCACCGCGGGGCCCACAGCCGCAAGGCTCTCCTCTCTGGTATCAGCGTATCACAGTTTTCAGAAAAATGCCATTCATTTTTTTACTTTTTTCCGTTTTTTCGACAGTTTTTTTGAAAAAGCCGCAAAAATGCCGCCCGGAACATTCCAGGCGGCAGAGGAGATCGGTCTCCCCGGGGAACTGCATATCGTCAGCGGAGCGAAACACATCCGCGGAAACTGTCAAGCGCCGGGCCGAAAAAAGAAAAATCCACGCCTCCGGCGTGGCTCTCCATCGGATTCCGTTCTCACCGCTCGCTGTGCTTCCAGCCGGCGTCCGTAAAGATCAGGTCGTCCACATCGTCGAGATCCCGCCAATTCCAATTCATCATACTGCTCCCTCCTTTCTCTCTGAGGATTACAGAATTCAGTATAGCAGGGTGGGCAGCCGTCTGCAAGGGCAGGAATATACAGTTTACATAAAATTTTTGCAAAGTTTTTGTGCAGGATTCTTCTCCCAGTAGGCCGAAACCATACGGAAGCCACCCGCCATTTCCGTCTTCTTTGTGTATTTTTCCACTCGTCATGTCCATACTATTTATGGTATAATAGCCGCGAAGCGGCTATTATACTGGCCGGGCATCTGCTCCGCGCCTGCGGAGGCGCCTTTTTGCAGCGCCCGCGCTTCCTACATTCGGATTTGCTTTTTCCACGTCTCGGACGTGCTGCGTTCCGCGGCGGAGGAGGCCGCGTTCACCATGCCCAAGCATCCCAAGCGCCGCACCCGGCGGAACCTGGCCGTGCTGGCCCTGTCCGCCCTGTGCCTGACCGGATTTCTCTACTGGGACAACACCGCTCTGCAGGTGACCCGGTTTGACCCTGTCTTTTCCGATCTGCCCGCCGGTTTTGATGGCTGCCGGATCGTGGTCCTCAGCGACCTCCACGGCGCCTCGTTCGGTGCGCACAACGCGGACCTGCTGGCGGCTGTGGCCGCGGAGCAGCCGGAGTACATCTTTTTTCTGGGGGATCTGGAGGACAAGTACCGGGGGCCGGAGGACGGCTACCCGGCGGAGACCGCCCGGGGACTTTCTGCCATTGCCCCCACCTACTACGTCACCGGCAACCACGAGTGGGCCGTGGGCGGAGTGCCGGCGCTGAAGGAAATCCTCACCGCCAACGGCGTCACGGTGTTGTCCAACCAATTCGTGCCCCTGGAGCGGAACGGGGACACCATTGTCCTGGCGGGCATCGACGATCCCAACGGCTACGCCGACCAGAAGACGCCGGAGGAGCTGGCCGCCGAGGTCTACGCCGCCTGCGGCGACCCCTTCTGGATCCTGTTGGCCCACCGGAACAACCGGTTTGCGCGCCAGTACAGCCTGCTGGGGGCGGATCTGGTGTGCTCCGGCCATGCCCACGGCGGCATCGTCCGCCTGCCCGGGACGGACGGGCTGTTCTCCCATGACCTGGACCTGTTTCCCTCCTATACCGCCGGGCTGTATGAAGAAAACGGCTCCGTGCTGTTCGTCACCCGGGGCCTGGGGAATTCCGGGCCCTCCTTCCGGGTGTTCAACCGCCCGGAAATCGCTGTGCTGACGCTGCGCCGGGCGGAGGGCTAGTTCCGGCGGCAGGCTTCCGAGAGCCGCAGGCCCAGGGCAAGGCCCTGGCAAAAGCAGAACAGCCCATAGCCCCGGACCGGGTCCTCCCGCAGATACTCCGGCCACTGGCCTGAGTCCGGAGCCGGGCCCCAGGCGAGGAAGAGTTCTTCCATGGTATCAGGTATTTCCTGCATGATAAATCCCCTTCCAAAAATACAGTTATATGTGCTATCATTGGAATAGTACATAGTTATCTGTGTG
>NZ_CAKVVF010000111.1:0-5571 GCF_934833455.1 Oscillibacter sp. KLE 1728 | reverse complement strand
GCTCTCCCAATGTGCACGGGCTTACGTGACCCGGGTGGACGCCGCCGCGGAGGGCGCGGACTCCTTCTTTCCCAATCTGGACAAGCTGCCCGGCTGGACTGTAAGAGCCGTCAGCGAGCCGGTGACGGAGAACGGGCTCACCTATCGGTTCTATGACTATGTGAATACGAAGCTGTGCGATTGAGCAGCGGCCCCCCGGGAGATCCCCGCGGGCCCCCAGGTTTTTTCTCCCTGGGCAGTGGGTAACCGGAGGCCCCCCTACACCCCGGCCCCGGGCCCCCGCCTGGTTTTTGCTCCATGGCCTGTGAGTCACGGCAGGCCCCAGATCTCCCGGGCCCGGGACAGCAACGTCTCCACGTTCTCCTGGTGCTCCGCCAGCAGCTGCGCATTGGCCGCGTCCTCCGCCGCATCTCCATAGGGGCGGTACTCTCCCGCCGCCGTAATGTAGAGCTGGTGGCCGGCACAGGTGACGCCGTCCTCCTGAAAGTCATACTCAAAGAGAAGGACGCCCAGTTCCGGCTCGCCGGTCATCCGGGGCCAGATCAGGAGGGAATCTGTGAAGCCCACCTCCTCCCCGTTTTCCAGCGTCAGGTTCGGCATGCCAATCCCCAGATTCCCCGTCCAATGGAGAAATCCAGGCCGGGCCACATTACAGTTGTAACCCTCCCCATCCGTGCCGCACCCCGGGAGGGCCGGAGCCTCCCGCCACCCGGGCTGGGCCCGCAGGGCCTCCATGTAAACATCATAGGGCCGGTAGGCTGTGAAATACCACACAGCGGAGAGCAGGGCGAAGGCGGCGAGGAGCAGGGCCAGAAGACGGAGGAAACGCCGCGGGCTGCGCGGCCCGCCCTGTGCATCTTCCACTGGAATGACATCTTTTCTCATTCCTGCGGCACCTCCTGCGGTGGCAGTTCCGCAATCGCCCACATCTCCTCCTGGGCGGCGGTGGCGGCGGGCAAGTCCACTTCCTCGCCCTCTTTCCACAGCAAGACGGCATCCTCACCCAAGCCGAAGTAGATCGCTTCGGTCTCCATGGCATCATCCGACCAGCTTTCAAACATGGCGTCCCCGCCCCGGTTATAGTTGCTGTCAAAGTCAAACAACTCCACCCGGAGAATGGGCCGCTCCAGATAGTAGTGAAGTCCGTCCGCCTCCTCCCGGAATGTCAGGGCATACCAGGTCTCCCGGCCCTCCCGAAAATCCCAGTGGACCCCCACGCCTCCGCTCTTCAGCCGGTAAACATCCAGCGTATAGTCCCCGCCATCCATGGGGATGCACGTCCATGTAGTGAGGGTCCAAATCCCCACTGCGGCGGCCGCGCATACCACCACGGCAACAATCACGCCAATGATATGGGCCCGGCGCTTGCCCCTCTTCCACTCACCGGATATTTTTTTCACTGCTACCGCCGCGTCATCGGCGGCCTTTTCCACCTCCGGCAGGGGCGCGTCCATAGCCGTTAGGGCGGCACGGCACGCCTCACAGGTTTGCAGGTGTTCTTCCACCGCCGCCCGGCTCTTGTCCGAGCAGACGCCGTCGTGGTACAGGGGCAGCAGGTCCTGTACGATATCATGGTCCAGCTGGTCCATCAAATCCCTCCTTCAATTTCTGGCGGGCCCGGAAGTAGGTGACCCGGGCCCAGGACTCCGTCTTGCCGAAGAGCTCCCCGATCTGGGCAAAGGGCAGCTCCCCGAAGGTCCGCAGGGAGAACACCTCCTTGTAGGGTTCCGGCAGGTCATGGAGCAGCCGGTGGAGCCGCTTGGCGGCGTCCCGGTCCGCAAAGCCGCACTCCAGCCCGTCGTCCCCCGGCTCCTGCTCCAGCTCTCCCCGGTGCTTTCGCTCCCGGCACAGCGAGAGGTACTGGTTCCGGGCGATCTGGCACAGCCATACCCGCAGCTGGCAGTCCCCCCGGAACTGGTCGATGGAGGCCAATGCCCGGAAGAAGGTCTCCTGGGTCACCTCCTCCGCCGTGTGGGCGTCCCGGCTGAGGGCCAGGATGTAGCGGTACACGTCGGCGAAATACGTCTGATAGATCTCCTCAAAATCCGGCACGGCCTCACCTCCCTCTCTGCCATAGGACGCATGGACAGTAGTTTTGTTACAAAAAAAGTGCCCGGGATTCCGGGCTCTTTTTTATGGCTCTTTTCTGCGGCATTCCTCTACGGGAAACATCGCTCCACAAATGTGGCAATACATGATTTTACTCCCATCCGGGCTCCACTTGGATGATCGGAAGTCCTGTCCCGATAACTCTGCGCCGCAGGAGGGGCACACAAACACCGTTGCATATCGTCGGCTCCACAGGACCAGCCCCACGGCGCCTGCGACAACTGCCGCCACTCCCAGGGGCCACAGGTCCGTTCCGGCCGCGATCATCCCGCCGAACAGGAGCACGCACCAGATCACGAAGCCCGCCCACTTCTTCCATCCGCCCATGCACCCATCTCCTTGTTTTTTCTCTGGCGCCATTATATAATGGAGGCCAGTGATTTGCAAGGCGGGAGGTGATTCCATGGCGGACCTGAACACAGATGTGCGGTACATCAAGGGCATCGGGGAGCAGCGGGCCAAGGCCCTGGGCAAGCTGGGCATCGCCACCCTGCGGGACCTGATCTCTTACTTCCCCCGGGCCTACGACGACCGCTCTGCCCTGCGGCGCATTGCGGACCTGGTGCCCGGCGAGACCGCCGGCGTGGCCGCCATGGTGGCGTCCCCGCCCACCATCTCCCACATCCGCAAGGGGCTGGATCTGGTGAAGCTCCGGGCGGTGGACGACACCGGCACCCTGGATGTGACCTTTTTCAACCAGGCGTGGCTGAAAAACAGCCTGCACCAGGGAGAGACCTATATCTTCTATGGCCGGGCGGAGGGCTCCCTCCTCCGGCATCAGATGGCCAATCCTGTGGTGGAGCCGGAGGGGCGGCGGGAGGTCACCGGCCGCATCGTGCCCATCTATCCCCTTACCGCCGGAGTCAGCCAGCTGATTTTGTCCCGGTCCATCCGCCAGGGGCTGGACGCCTGCGCGGACATCCTGCCGGACGTGCTGCCGGACCGTGTGCGGCAGCATCATCAGCTCTGCCGCATCGAGTACGCCTATGAGAACATCCACTTCCCGGAGAGCGCGGAGGCCCTGGACCTGGCCCGGCGGCGGCTGGCCTTTGAGGAGCTGTTCCTCTTCACCATCGGGCTGGAGCGGCTCCGCTCCCGCCGGGAGGTGGTCCACGTGCCCCCTTGCGGCGGCGTGGACATGGAGCTTTTCTACCGTGCCCTGCCCTTCACCCTGACGGACGCTCAGCGCCGCTGTGTGGAGGAAGCACTGGCGGACATGCGCTCCGGCACGCCCATGAACCGGCTCTGTCAGGGAGACGTGGGTTCCGGCAAGACCATGGTGGCCGCCGCCTGCGTGTACTTCATGGTGAAGAATGGCCGCCAGGCGGCCCTGATGGCCCCTACGGAGATCCTGGCCCAGCAGCACTACCAGGGCCTGGCCCCTCTGCTGGAAAATTTGGGTATCCGGTGCGCCCTGCTGACCGGCTCCACCACCGCCAAGACGAAACGGTCCATCACTCAGCAACTGGAGAGCGGGGAGATCGACTTTGCCATCGGCACCCACGCCCTCATCACCGGCAGCGTGGCCTACCGCGACCTGGGCCTGGTGGTGACGGATGAGCAGCACCGCTTCGGTGTGGCCCAGCGGGCGGAACTGGCCGCCAAGGGGGACCACCCCCACATTCTGGTCATGTCCGCTACCCCCATCCCCCGGACCCTGGCCCTGATCCTCTACGGAGACCTGGACGTGTCCATCATCGACCAGCTGCCCCCCGGCCGCCAGCCGGTGCAGACCTTCGCCGTCACCGGGGGCTATCACCAGCGGGTGTACCGTTTCATCCGCAAGCTGGTGGGCGAGGGCCGCCAGGCCTATATCGTCTGTCCCATGGTAGAGGAGAATGACCAGCTCCCCGACGAGCGCAAGGCGGTGACGGAATACGCCAAAAAGCTCCAGTCCGAGGTGTTTCCGGATCTCAAGGTGGCCTTCGTCCACGGCAAGATGAAGCCCAAGGAGAAGGACGCCGTCATGGCCGCCTTCGCTGCCCACGAGACGGACATTCTGGTGTCCACCACCGTCATCGAGGTGGGGGTGGATGTGCCCAACGCCGCGGTGATGGTGATCGAGAACGCGGAGCGGTTCGGCCTCTCCCAGCTCCACCAGCTGCGGGGCCGGGTGGGCCGGGGGAAGCATCAGTCCTACTGCATCCTGATCTCCGACAACCGAAACGAGGAGACGAGGCAGAGACTGAAGGTCATGACCAAGACCACTGACGGTTTCCAGATCGCGGAGGAGGACCTGCGGCTCCGGGGCCCCGGTGACTTCTTCGGAGCGCGCCAGCACGGCCTGCCGGGGCTGAAGGTGGCGGATCTGGGCTGCGACACCCAGCTGCTGCAGGAGGCCCGTCAGGCGGCGGAGCAGCTGCTGGCACAGGACCCGGCGCTCACCTCCTGCCCCGCCACGGCAGAGCGGGTGACGGAGCTCTTCACACAGCAGGCGGATGCCCTGAACTGAAACTCCCCGGCAGAAGCCGGGGAGTTTTTGCAGTTCTTTGTGACCTTTTGCCCCGCTCACTCGTAATCACAGCAGAAGGAGGTGAGGCCAGTGACCGAAGCGGAACAGCTCTTTGAGCAGGTATACCGGACCTATGGGCCGTCCCTGTACCGTTTCTGCCTGATCCAGATGAAGAACCCGGCGGATGCGGAGGATATCTTGCAGGAGGTGTTCTGCAAGCGGCTGTACCGGGCGCCGGTCTTTGCCTCGCCGGACCACGAGCGGCGATGGCTGTTCCGGGTGGCCCTGAACCAGTGTCGGGACGCCTGGAAGCGGTCCAGCCGGTCCGAGCTGCCGCTGGAGGCCGCCTCCGCCGCCGTCACGCCGGAGGAGCTGGGCCTGTTGGACCACGTGGCCGCCCTGCCGGAGTCCCAGCGGACAGTCCTTCACCTCCACTACTACGAGGGCTACACCCTCCGGGAGATCGCGCGGCTCCTGGGGGTGACGGTGCCCACGGTGAAAATGCGGCTGAAGCGGGGCCGGGACGCCCTGCGGAACACATGGGAGGAGAGCTTATGAATCGCTATCACGAGTCAATGGAACACTGCGCGCCCCCGCCGGAGCTGGAGGAGCAGCTGCGGGAGGCTGTTTTGTCCGCGGAGCCGGAACCTCAGGCCCGGACCGCCGTCTACCGCCCCCGGGGATTTTTCCGAAAGGCGCTGCTGGCTGCGGTGCTGGCTGTTGTACTGACGCTGTCCGTGGGGGCGGCGGTGCTGGTGGACTGGGATGATATTTTCACCGGCTACTTTGGCCCCGACGCGGCGGAAACCCCCATGGCGGAGAAGGCCTTCCAGAAGGTGAATGTCATCTCCGTCTGCGACGATGTGGCCGTGACCATCCGGGAGGCCCTGGTCTCCGAGAAGAACCTTTATCTGATTCTGGACTACCGGCTGCCGGACACAGTGGACCGGGAGCTCGTGGAGATGGCCTATGAAAGCGAGGACTGGCAGGCAAATTGTATCGACCTGCCA
>NZ_CAKVVF010000110.1:4511-5603 GCF_934833455.1 Oscillibacter sp. KLE 1728 | reverse complement strand
GGGTGCCGCGGCCACCGGCCCGTTGTCCTCCCTACAAACAACCCGGGGGGGGGGCCCTGGTGCCCTTCCGGGCCCCCGCGATTTTCTTAAAGGGGGGGCCGCCGGCTTTGCCAGCGGCCCCTCTTTGATTCAGGAGATCAGGTCTGCTCCAAAGGCTCACGCCCCGGCAAGGCACTGCTCCAGCGCATCCAGCGCCTCTCCGGCATCCGCTCCGTCTGCGGTGATCGTGATCCGCGTCCCCGCTCCGATGGACAGGGAGAGCACACCCAGCAGGCTTTTGGCATTGACGTTGTTGTCGCCGTATACGACGCGGACGACGCTGGTAAAGCGGTTGGCAGTCTGGATGAACCGGGCCGCCGTCTGATGGTGCAGGCCGTCAGGGACCTGGACCGTGACTTCTCTCGTGCACAGCATAAGAAGACCTCCTCAGTTTCTCCTTGCCGCGGGCTGTCCGCCCGCTGTGATGGAACAAAATGATTATACCTTCTTTTTCCTGTCCGGGCAAGGGGGTAACGCAAACCCGAGAGCGCCGGGATGGCCCCTGACAGAAGCATGGAGACGTGCCGCATCCGAAGGCACAGCCATCCCGCAGCCTCACGGCCTGCCGCTCCGGGCAACCAGGGGTATCCCGCAGGGCCGCATCAGCTGGAGTGCGCAATGCCCAGCGGCAAAATCCCTGATGCGCCGGGTTCCATCCCAGGGGCTTTTCACAGTCTCCGCATCATTTGACACCCGAAAAAGTCCCATGCCTCGGCTCCCGCCCCCTGCTGCCCCGTAAATAGCATCCGCCTCAGCGCATCTCCCCTACGGCAGCATCTGCTTCCGGTCCAGCTCCTCCAGCCAAGCGGCCGTGTTTGCGAAAATGGTCCGGTAAAAGCCGCTGTCCATGAAATCGTCGAAATCCTCCATCTTCAAAAAGGCGGCGTTCTGGGTGTGGCGGCCGTCGATCTCATCCAGGTGATTCAGCACGCCGTACTCTTCGCCATAGAGGCCGATGAACTGCCAGAACACGGGGAAACGGGAGGTCTTGATGAGGATCTCCTCGATCTCCCAGTCGGAAATCTCCTGGGAATAACGCAACCACTCTTTTCT
>NZ_CAKVVF010000110.1:0-4501 GCF_934833455.1 Oscillibacter sp. KLE 1728 | reverse complement strand
CCGGCCATCCGTCAGGAACAGCACCAGAATGGGCCTGCGCAGGCCGCCGTAGATCATCATGATGTCCCGCATGGCCTCCGGCTCGTTGTTGTACTGGTAGTTGAGCATGCTCATCCACCGCTCGTATCCGCCGGCCTGAGAGAAGGTGTAGTCCCGGATGTTATCCAGCGTCACCGGCTCCAGCTGGCGGCTCTTCGCAGCAAAGGCCCAGCAGTCCAGGGCGCCGCTGTCTGACAGGGTGGAGGACAGGGCGAAGAACTTGTCGAACATCTGCTGGACCCGGCCCCCGCGGTACAGGTCGAACATGGAGCCGGAGGCATCGGCGCACAGGACCGTCTGAAGGTCCCTCTCCGCTGCCCGGGGCACCTGGGCCAGTGCTGCAAAGGAGGCTTTGTACAACGGCGCCAGGAAGTCCAGGTCCCCTTGGCAGCGGCGGGCCAGCCCCTCCATGCGGGTGCAGACATGGGGCGGCAGGGAGCGCAGGATGTCCCCCACGGAAGGAGGCGGACCGCCGGCGGGCGCGGCCGGCTGCCGGGTTGTCCGGGCAGACACAGCTGTCCGGACAGGCGGCGGAGGCGGCGGGACCGGGTCTGACACCACGCCGCCGAAGCTCTCCACCAGGGCCCGGAGGCCGCCGTTGAAGCCCCGGCCCACGGCGCTGAACTTCCAGTCCCCGTTTTTCCGGTAGAGCTCGCCGGCCACGATGGCTCGCTCCCCGGAGAACTCGTTCCCCGCGTAGGCATACCGGGCCATCTCCTCCCCTCTGACCCACAGACCGATGCTGCCCTGTTCCAGCTCCCGCAGGGTGCGGCCGCCGTCAATGGCGGCAGTGAAGGAGAGCCGCTGGATATGGTCCGGCAGGGCCGCCAGATCCACCTGGAATCGGGCCGTTCCGCCGGATGCTCCCTCAGAGAGGGCCATGGCCCCTTCCGGCGAGCGCCGCTGGTTATAGAAAAGAAAATACCGCTCGTCGGAGAGGCGGCCTGCGCTGTCCAAGCCAAAGCAGGACACGTCGACCGCCAGGGGCCCCTGATGCCGCAGCTCCACCTCCAGGGTCCAGGTCCGGCAGACGGTTTGAATGGAGATCTTCTGTCCCCGCTGCAAATCCAACATGACTTCGGCTCCTCTCCCGTGTTATTTGTGGCCCGCCACCCAGCGGAAGCCGAAGTGGTAATGGGCGTCCACAGCCCGGTGGCTGTTGAAAAACAAGTCCTCCCGCCGGACCTCCAGCCCGCCGTCCCGGCCGGTGAGGCTGGCCAGGACGCAGAACCGTTCGTTGCTGTTGGGGTTGTCGATCTGGACCTCAATATCCGGCGTCCCCTGCTGGCTCAACACCACCCGGGCGTTGGTGGACCGCCAGTTGGGCACACCCTCATAGATGAAGGCGAAAACCACGGCGAAGTCGATCAGCTCCGGCCGGAAGAAGTCCATGTTTTCGCCGTTGGCGCTGGCGCCGGAGCGGTCGTCCTTGTCCAGCTTGATGTAGGGGGGCTGATCGGCGGCACCGAAGCTGTTGCCCAGGGCCTGGATGACCCCCTGCCGCCCGTCCTTCAGCCGGTACATACAGGCCAGATCCAGGTCGATGCCCCGGCTGAACAGGCCCCGCCGCTGGTCCCAGTTCAGGTTCACGTGGATGCGCCGACGGTTTTTCGTCAGGTCGATCTTGTGGCTCTCTCCGCTCTTCTTCAGGCTGATTTTGGAGAGATTCACCTTCGGCTCCGGCGGAGCAGGTGCCGGGGTCGGCGGGTCAGGCTTGACCTCCTCCCCGCCGAAGTGGGCCAGCAGGGCGGAGAGTCCCCCGTTGAAGCCGCTGTCCACCACGGAAAAGCGCCAAATCCCATCCTTGCGGTACACCTCGCAGAGAATCAGGGCCTTCTCCTGCTGATACCCCGCACCGGTGAAGACATAGGCCGCCCGGTCCAACTCTCCTTCCAGCGTCAGGAGTCCCCGGGCCAGCGCCTGCATGGTGCCGCTCTCCGCCGCCACCGTCACCACCAGCCTCTGCAGGAAGCCCGGAAGGCGGTTCAGGTCCACCGAGAACACCGTGGACTCCCCGGACTGGTGCATGGAGACGGCGCCCTCCGGCGAACTGGTCTGGTTGTAAAAAATAAAATAACGGTCGTCGGACAACTTCCCCGCTCCGTCCACGCCGAAGCAGGTCACGTCCGCCTCGCTCCCCGGCAGGGACACCGTCACGGAGATTCGCAGCTGTCCGCTTCCGGTCAGGTCCGCCAGTTTGCACTTCTGTCCCTTCTGCAGTTCCATGGGATCCCGTCCTTTCTCGCATATCCGTTTCTCCGCCCTGCGGGTTTACCTCCCTATTTTAGTGGATGGCGGCCGCCGAATCAAGAAGTGGATCCGGTTTTTCAACCCAGCGGGCGCAGATCTATCCGGCCGCCGCAGGCCCGCTATGCGTCTCCCCGCAGCAGAAACAGCCGGAGGACCTTCTCAGCCAGCCGGACCTCCCGGGGCGTGCACCGGGCCAGCAGGGCCTCTATGGCGGTCAGATCTGCATCGGGCTGAATCTCCTCTCCCAAAAGGATATACTCCATTGAGAGCTGCGACGTCTTCGATAATTTAATCAGCGTGTCAATGGACATCTGCGAGGTCCCCACCTCGATCTGGCCGTAATAGCCGGCGCTGATATCCGCCAGCTCGGCAAACTCCTCCCGGGTGAGGCCCAGAAGGGTCCTCTGCTGCCGCAGCCGGTGCCCCATGGCGACTCGCTCCTGTTTTGTCATCTGTTTCACGCTCCTTTTAGAATAAGTCTATTCTGGAACGTGTCCATTCAAAATATGCTATAAGATATTGATTTTAGTTATCTTATAGTGTATATTTTGAGTGAGAAAATCTCCGTATCCATTGTGGTGCAATGGTTTAGGAGTTTTTTCAAAAGCGGTTTCACGTGCATAACAATTGTCACAAAAAACGTTAGCTTATAGAGAAGATTCCGTCACCCGCAGGCTTCCAAAAGCAGGAAGGTCATTTTTGTGACACACAAGCGTAACAAAACGAGGAGACGCCATGCAGAGTTACACGCTCAACCGCCCCGATGGAGCCTTGCTTTGCCGGGTGCTGGAACAGCATACAAATGATGCCGCGGGAGCCATCCTGCGGCTGGCGTGGATGGCCGGTCTGATGCGGGACGAAATCCAGCACCTCACCTGGGCTCAGGTGGATCTGCTGGGCGAACAGCTCCTGCTGCCGGACCGGGCGGTCCCGCTGGCCCCGGAGCTGGCCGCCTGGCTGGAGGCCCTGCGCCGGGAGCGGAACGGCAGCAGCGAACGGGTGGTGCTGTCGGACCGGGACCAGCAGCCCCTGGCGGCCCAGTCCATCTCCCGCCTGGCCCGCGCCGCGCTGGACGCCGGGGACCTGAAGGCCGTCCGCCTGATCGACCTGCGCCACGACTACGTTCTGCGGCAGCTGGAACGTCACGACTGGCAGTACGTCTCCCGGATCACCGGGCTGGAGGCCGCCGCCATGAACGTCCACTTCGCGGCCTACCTGACGGAGAAGAAGGTCTCCACCCGCATCCGCCGGAAGGCAGCGCCGCAGATCGACGAGTTCGCCCTCTGGAAGCTGCTGCAGGCGGAACAGGACACCCCCGCCGGGGCGGCCCTGTGGCTCACCTGGCAGCTGGGGCTCCAGGTGGAGGAGATCGCGTCGCTGCGGTGGGACCAGGTGGACCTGCAGAAGGAGCGGCTTATCCTGCCGGACCGGCAGGTCCGCCTGACCAGCGGCGTCCTGTCCATTCTCCAGAAGCTGCGCAAGGCGGCGCCGCCAGAGGCGGAGTGGGTCCTGATGTCCCCCCGCAGCCGCCGCCCCTATGAGCGCACCCGCCTGTCCAAGCTGGTGCGGGCGGCGCTGGTGCAGGGCGGGCTGGACGATCTCTCCCTGCGGGACCTGCGCCTGGACTACGACATCCGGGTGGGCGGCGAGAACCAGGTGCTGGACGTTGTCCGGCGCCAGGGCTCCATCACCCGGAATGAGGTGATGGCCCTTCTGCGGGTCTCCAAGAACACAGCCTACAACCGGCTTCGGCAGATGGTGGCCCGGGGAAAGCTGACCAAAGTGGGAAACCGCTATTACCTGCCCAGCACGGTGGTGCCGCCGGAGGACCAGGAGCAGGCGATCCTGGCGTACCTGTCGGAAGCGGGGTTTGCCTACCGCCAGGACATTGCCCGGGTGCTGCGGATCGGCCCTCGCCAGTGCTGGCCCATTCTCCAGCGGATGCTGGCGGAGCACCAGATCGCCAAGGACGGGCAGAAATACATCCTCTTGCAGAAGGAGGCGTGAGACCGGGCAGCCCCGGTTTCCCGCCTCTCTCTTTTTTGGAAATCTGCAACTTTTGTTACATAAATTACCACGAATCAGACGCTTTTGAACGGCGTGTTTCGTTTGAATAACAATCGCGCCGAATCCGTAGACAATCCGGAAAAACACTGATACATTGGCGTTGCGGACGGCGGGAGTGTCACTGGCGGCCGGCTCTGTGGTTGGT
>NZ_CAKVVF010000109.1:0-5633 GCF_934833455.1 Oscillibacter sp. KLE 1728 | reverse complement strand
TTCGTATTTTTTTAGGAGGTCCTCGATGGCTTCGTCCAAGAGACGCGTTTTGGTGATGCGCGTTTTTTTGGAGAGCTCGTTGAATGGCTCTACCAGTTCGTTGGCCAGGGAGGAAACAAATCTTTTCCGATTTACCAGCTGGTGTTCGCCCAAAACCCTTCACCCTACTTTCTACTCACTACGTAGTTACTATATATGCACTATATCATTTGGCGTTTTGCTTGACAAGTGGTGCGTAGGTGGTATACTACAAGTGCATAGGAGGTGGCTATATATGAATCACACCAAGGCGATGTTGACGGATATTTTACTGCATCTCCGCAAGAGGGCGGAGCGGGGGGATCCGGTCTGGCGGGAGCTGGCAGCACGGGAGGAAGCGGCGTACTGCCGGGTCCGGCAGCTCTGCGGCGGGGACCGGGAGCTTTTGCAGGAGGTAGGGGACCTGTCGGACGCCTGCTGCGCCCTGGCGGAATACGCCGGAGAGTATCAGTTTTTCCTGGGCCTCCAAATGGGCCTGGAGTTGGGTGCGTTGGACCTGCTGGGCGCGGAAGAGGAGGAAACCCTCTCCCATGCCCGGGCGCTTTCCTGCTCGTGACCTCAACAGATATCCGATCACCGTCCTGCCAGCGCGGGGAAATGGGCGGATGAGAGCATCTGCCCCTACGGTTATGGAAGGTCAGGCGCTTCCGCGACCGCTAGGGTAGCGCGTAGCGAAGCGGAACGCGCGGAAGGAGGAACCAGTGGAACACTGGTGACGGAAATCCTGGGAGCGCCGCAGCGCGAGACAGGAAAAGAGGAGCTGGTCAAATCCCTCCTTGCACCCCGACCCAAGACATACCCGCGCCGCGGGAATCAGCCCCCCAAATCTTTGCGTCACCCCGCCACGCCCGTCAGCCGTCTGCCGAAAACACGCAGGCACCCTCTCACGCCGACCCCCGTACAGCAACTTTGCACGAACGTGCAAAGTTGCGGCCAAAAGCGCTTTTTCTCTTACACCGGGCGCGGCGCGTTCTCTTTTGGGGCAAGACCGAAAGGGGCCCCCGCCGCGCCCCGCGCGGTGGGGAGAGGAGGCGCAAGGGAGCGGGCGCAGTTTTCGCCGCAGGCGGAAACGGAGCTGAGCGGACTTTGCGACGACGACAATGGGGGGCGCATCCCCGCTGGACAAGCCCCCCTGCGGGAGCAGAATCCCCCGAGGCCGCCGCCCGGCGGCCCAACCGTTTTCCGGAGAGTCTCCGCCTCCGGGCCGCCGGGATCATCGCCCCCCTGCGGATGCGGCGCGGTCTTTCCCAACAGCCCCCGCCTCCTGCCCGGGCGGCAAACGAACAGGCCCCGGCCCCCTCCCGGGGGCCCGGGCCCATGCCATGGCCGGTTTACTTCTTGCCGTGCAGTGCCTTCATGCGCTTCTCGTGGTCCAGAATGGCCTTGCGCATCCGCAGGCTCTTGGGGGTGACCTCCAGCAGCTCGTCGTCCGCCAGGAACTCCAGGCACTGCTCCAGGCTCATCTGCTTGGGGGGCACCAGCCGCAGCGCCTCGTCAGAGCCGCTGGCCCGCATGTTGGTCAACTGCTTTTTCTTGCAGATGTTGACGGTGATGTCCTCGCTCCGGGGGCTGACGCCGATCACCATACCGCCGTACACCGGCACGCCGGGCCCGATGAACAGGGTGCCCCGCTCCTGGGCGTTGAACAGGCCGTAGGTGACGGCCTCGCCGGTCTCAAAGGAGATCATGGAGCCGGTGCCCCGGCGGGAGATGTCGCCCTTATAGGGGGCGTAGGAGTCGAACACGCTGGCCATGATGCCCTCGCCCTTGGTGTCCGTCAGGAAATCGCTGCGGTAGCCGAAGAGGCCCCGGGCGGGGATCAGGAACTCGATCTTCATCCGCTCGCCCACGGGAGTCATCTCCACCAGATCCGCCTTGCGGGCACCCAGCTTCTCGATGACCGCGCCCACACAGTCGCCGGGCACGTCCACCACCAGCCGCTCGATGGGTTCGCACTTGACGCCGTCGATCTCCTGGTACAGCACGCGGGCGGGGGAAACCTGGAACTCATACCCCTCCCGGCGCATGGTCTCAATGAGGATGGAGAGGGACATCTCGCCCCGGCCCGCCACGTTGAAGGCAGTCTCCTTGTCCGTGTCGGTCACACGCAGGGACACGTCCTTCAACGTCTCCCGGTACAGCCGGTCCCGCAGCTGGCGGGAGGTGACGAACTTGCCCTCCTTGCCGGCAAAGGGGGAGTCGTTGACGGAGAAGGTCATCTCCAGGGTGGGGGCGCTGATCTTCACGAAGGGCAACGCCTCCACGCAGTCCGGGACGCAGATGGTGTCGCCGATGGTGATGTCGGGAATGCCGCTCATGGCGATGATGTTGCCGGCGGTGGACTCGGTCACCGGATTCCGGGCAAGGCCCTCGAACTCGTAGATGGCGGTGGCTCTCGCCTTGCGGAGCACAGCCTCCGGGTCGTGGTAGTTGCACACGACGATGTCCTGGTTCTGCTTCAAGGTGCCCCGCTCGATGCGGCCGATGGCGATCCGGCCCACGAAGTCGTTGTAGTCGATGGAGCTGACCAGCATCTGGAAGGGCTGGTCCACATCCGCCTCCGGGGCGGGGATATACTCCAGAATGGTCTCAAACAGGGGCTTGAGGTCCGTGCCCGGCACGTCGGGGGAGTAGGAGGCGGTGCCGTTGCGGCCGGAGCAGAACAGCATGGGGGAGTCCAACTGTTCCGGGGTGGCATCCAGGTCCATCAGCAGCTCCAGCACCTCATCCACCACCTCGTGGATCCGCTGGTCGGGCCGGTCGATCTTGTTGACCACCACAATGACCCGGTGGCCCAGCTCCAGGGCCTTGGAGAGCACGAAGCGGGTCTGGGGCATGGGGCCCTCGGCGGCGTCCACCAGCAGGATGACGCCGTTGACCATCTTCAGGATGCGCTCCACCTCGCCGCCGAAGTCGGCGTGGCCCGGGGTATCCACGATGTTGATCTTGGTGTCCTTGTACCGGATGGCGGTGTTCTTGGCCAGGATGGTGATGCCCCGCTCCCGCTCCAGGTCGCCGGAGTCCATGACCCGGTCCACCACCTCCTGATTCTCCCGGTAGACGCCGCCCTGCTTCAGCATCTCGTCCACCAGCGTGGTTTTGCCGTGGTCGACGTGGGCGATGATGGCGACATTTCTCAAATGTTCGTTCTGCATAATTCTCTTCTCCTTCTTCTCTGGCAAGGCCGCGCCGGGCGGCGCGTACAAGTGTTTTGCCTGCGGCAAAACCTTGGCGGAGGCGGAATTCACTGCACAGCCGTTGGCGGCTTTGCCGCCTTACGGATGTGGCGTACCCCTTGCGGGTGCTTCCGCCGGGCATTTCTATCAAACGATCCCCGCAGGGTGTCAGCCCTGTGGGGCAGTCTTGCCGTGGTCGATGTGGGCGTTGATGGCGATGTTCCTCAAATGTTCGTTCTGCACATCTTCCATCTCCTTTTCTCTATGAAGGGGCCACGTGGGGTACGCCGGGCGGCGGATCAACACACGCGGCCTCCCTGCCGGCCGTCCGATTCCGGCCGCCGGTCGAGATTTGCACACAGTTTTGCATTATATGCCGTTCTCTCGATTTTTGCAAGCTGCTTTCAGGGGCTTTTTCAAAAAAACAGGACGATTCCGCAGTTTTCATAGGAAAGCGGCAGTTCCGGAGGCGCAGAACTGCCTTTTGGGGTATTTTCCCAGGCCGTTCCAAAAGTAATACCTCTCCAAAAACTTTCGGTCCAACCGGCCGCGGATTTGGCGGTTCGGCACATTGACTGGGACGGCGGCCTCTACCTATAATAGAAGATGCTGCGGCGGAAGCGGTGCCAGCACCGCACGTTCCCCCGCAAGTACCGCGACCCGCTGGGGCCGCCCAATGGAGGCATTCTGCCATGTACCGTATCAGAACATTCAACAAGATCTCTCCCGTCGGCCTGAACCGCCTGGATCCGGCGCTGTACGCCGTCTCCGATTCGGAGACAGACGAGGACGCCATCCTGGTCCGCTCCGCCAAGCTGCTGGACTATGATTTTCCGAAAAACCTTCTGGCCATCTCCCGGGCCGGGGCCGGCGTCAACAATATCCCCCTGGACCGCTGCTCCGAGGCGGGCATCGTGGTATTCAACACCCCCGGCGCCAACGCCAACGCCGTAAAGGAGCTGGTGCTGTGCGCCATGCTGATGGGCTCCCGGGACGTGGACGGGGGCATCCAGTGGGTCCGGCAGCAGGTGGCCTCCGGCGTGGACGTGACCACCGTAGTGGAGAAGGGCAAGGCCGCCTTCATCGGCCCGGAGCTGTACAAGAAGACGCTGGGCGTCATCGGCCTGGGGGCCATCGGGTCATTGGTCGCCAACATCGCATTGTCCCTGGGCATGGATGTGTACGGCTACGACCCCTTCCTGTCTGTGGATGCCGCCCTGCGGCTGGACCGCCACATCCATGTGGTGAAGGACATCAACGAGCTCTACAAGCGGGCGGACTATATCACCATCCACATCCACTACACCAAGGACACGGAGCGCATGATCGACGCCAAGGCCATCGGCGCCATGAAACGGGGCGTCCGGTTCATCAACCTGGCCCGGGGCGAGATCGTGGACGACGATGCCATGCTGGCGGCGCTGGACACCGGCTGGGTAGCGGCCTATGTCACAGACTTCCCCAATAACCGCCTAGTGGGTGCGCCCCACGTGCTGGCCATGCCTCACCTGGGAGCCTCCACACCGGAGAGTGAGCAGAACTGCGCGGTCATGGCGGTGGACCAGCTGCGGGACTACCTCGAAAACGGCAACATCCGCAACAGCGTAAACCTGCCCGCCGTCAGCCAGGAGCGCAGCGGCGTGTGCCGGCTGTGCCTGATCCACAAAAACGTGCCTGCCATGCTGGCCAGCATCACCACCCTGCTGTCCCGGGACGGCATCAATGTGGAGAACCTGAGCAACAAGTCCCGGGGGGACTACGCCTACACCATCGTGGACCTGAGCGCCCCGGCGGACCAGTGCGTCATCGACGAGGTGACGGCGCTGGAGAATGTGATCCGGGTACGGGTCATCCAGTGAGCGCCGAAGGGCTGCCGCCTGCGCGGCAGCCCTTTCCCATTGACAGCAGGGCGGAAAACAGGTACAATGGTTTCTGCCTATTTGATATGCCCCTGTAGCTCAGTCGTATAGAGCGACCGCCTCCTAAGCGGTAGGCCACCAGTTAGAGTCTGGTCAGGGGTGCCAAGTCAGCCGCTGTAAGCCAGTTTTCGGCTTACAGCGGCCTTCTTATCCGTTCCACCGCATTCCAGCGGCTGCCAGGTGCCTTTCATAGCGCGGTCCCTGCAAAAACTCCGGCTGATGTGCGATCCGCAAACTGCTGGGGCATCCTCTCAGGCCGCCTCCAGGCGCTTTTATACCCTCGTCCTCCTGCCGTTCTGCTGGATGGCGGCCCTGCGGCACGCCGCTTCCCGGCACAAAAAAAGAGGCGCCCCCGGCTAATGGCCGGGGACGCCTTTTCACATCCAGCGGAGACGGTGCTCTGCCGGAAGATCAATTCAGCACTTCTCGAACACGGTGGCAACGCCCATGCCGCCGCCGATGCACAGGGTAGCCAGGCCCTTCTTGGCCTCGGGCCGCT
>NZ_CAKVVF010000108.1:0-5647 GCF_934833455.1 Oscillibacter sp. KLE 1728 | reverse complement strand
TGCCCTCCTGGATCAGATCCAGGAACAGCATGCCCCTGCCCACGTACCGCTTGGCGATGGACACCACCAGGCGGAGGTTGGCCTCCGCCAGCTTCTGCTTGGCGGTCTCACCCTTGGCGTGGGCGGACTTCCAGGCGGCGATCTCCTCCTGGGAGTAGGGGATCTCCTGCCCCTCCTTCCGGAGCCGGTCGATCTCCGCCAGCTTCCGGTCGGCCTCGTTGCCCGCGCCCATGGCCTGGGCCAGGTCGATCTCCTCATCCGGGGACAACAGGGGCACCTTGCCGATCTCTTTCAGATACATACGGACAGGATCGTCGATGGAGAAGCTGTTCACCAGAGTGTTGGGATCCACCAGCTCCTCTTCCTCCACATCGGCGATCTCCTCTGCGGCGGGCTCGTCATCCGGCAGGTCCGCCAACAGGGCATCGTCGGCGCTGATGTCGATGTTCAGCGCCTCCAGGGAGTCGTAGAGCTGATCCATCTGATCGCTCTCCAGATTCAGGTCATCCACCGCGTCCATCAGATCTGCGGAGTCCAACTTGCCCTTCTTCTTACCGCGGGCCAGCAGTTCCCGCAGTTTTTCGTTGTTCATCAGCCAGGAGGCTGCGGGCAGCGCAGCCACCTGCTTGTCGTCCAGCCGGAGGATGCCGGCCTTCCGGGCCTCCTCGTCCGTCATGACGGCGGGGGCCTCCTGGGCCGTCTCCTCCCCCTTTTTCCGGGTGGACTTTTTGGCAGACTTTGCAGCCGGCTCCCTCTCCGCGGCCTTCTCCGCCGCATCTGCGGCCGCCAGGAGCGCGTCTGCCTGTCTCTTCAGCTCCTTGGGGCTCAACTCAAACTCATTTGCCATGCTGCTTTCCTCCAGTACCCTTTTTGTCTTTGTATTTTTCTGTGGCCGCCAGCAGCGGGTCGGCAGTCCCGCCCCCCAGCCGCTTCTCGGCCTCCGTCTGTACGATGCGTATGTAGTCCGCCAGCGCCTGTTGTCCGTTTCGCAGAGACTCCGGCTGCTGGCAGACGCCGGTGAGATGGTTCATCTCCTCCTGGGAGAAGAACTCCGCCTGGGCCGCCAGGGAGGGGACGCGTCCTGCCGCCTTGGCCTGCCACAGCGTGGTAAAGGCACGGCCCAGCAGTGGGGAGGAGAACTGCTCCTCCCGCAGGGGCGGCTCCTCCGGGAACAGGCTCTCGTCCCGGATCAGCAGCCGCAGGATGCCCTCCTCCGCCCGGGCGGAGCGGATGTTGTCGTATCGCAGCTCCCGCTCCTTGGGCTGGAGCTGGACCGCCGGGTTCAGGTCCCGCCGCAGCTCCTGCCGCTTCTCCCGGGAGAGGCGGCGTTTGAAGGCCCGCTGGACCTCCAGCCTCATGGCCTCCGGCGTGATCTTGGCGGTCTCTGCGGCCCGGGTGGTGTAGATCTCCCGCTCTACCGGATTGGCAAGTGCGGCCAGCAGGGCGCTGACCTCCTCACAGTAGGCCACACGGGCCTCGTCACTGGAGAGGTCGTACTTACCCGCCACCTGGGCCATGCGGAACTCGATGCCGTTCTCACTGCCGGTCAGCAGCGCCTCGAAGGCGTCTTTTCCCTGGAGCTTGATGAAGTCGTCGGCGTCCTGCTTTACCAGTTCGCCATCCTCCGTCCGCCGCCGGGGCAGCTGAAGGACCTTGACCGAAAACTCCGAGTTGTTCAGGATCTCCAGCGCCCGCTCCGTGGCGATCTTGCCGGCGTTGTCATTGTCGTAGCACAGCACCAGCTCCTTCGTGAACCGGCTGAGGAGCCGTGTCTGCTCCACTGTCAAAGCCGTCCCCATGGAGGCCACTGCGTTGTCGAATCCCGCTTGGTGGAGCGTCACCACGTCGATGTTGCCCTCGCAGAGGATGATGTTGGACCGCTTGGATTTCTTGGCCAGATTCAGTCCGTACAGAACCCGCCGTTTGGAGTACACCGGTGTCTCCTGGGAGTTCATGTACTTGGGCTCAGACTTGTCCAGGACCCGGCCGCCGAAGGCCACCACGTCTCCCCGCACATCGATGACAGGAAAGATGAGCCGGTTGCGGAACTTGTCGTACAGGCCGCCGTTCCGGTTCTGCACCGCCAGGCCTGCCTCCAGCAGCTCCGACTTCGTATAGCCCTTCTTCGTCATGGCCAGGATCAGCGCGTCCCAGGCATCCAAAGAGGCTCCCAGACCGAAGTTCACTGCCGTGGCCCTGCGAATTTTCCGCCGGTCCAGATATTCCTGCACCGCCCGCCCCTCCGGCTGTTGGAGCATCTGATAGTAGAACCGGGCCGCGTCCCGGTTCAGGTCCAGCAGACGCTGGCGCCTGCGGCCCGCCTCCCGGTCGCCGTCCTCCTCCGGCACCTCCATCCCCGCCCGTTTGGCCAGAAAGCGCACCGCATCCGGGAAGGAGAGATTCTCCTCCTCCATGATGAAGTTGATAACGCCGCCGCCCCGCTTGCAGCCGAAGCAGTAGTAGATCTGTTTGTCCGGAGAGACGGAGAAGGAGCCGGTCTTCTCACTGTGGAAGGGACACAGACCAAAGAGATTCGCGCCCTTTCGGGTCAGCTGCACATAGCTGCCCACCACGTCCACGATGTCACTCCGGGCCATCAGCTCGTCCAGAAAGCTCTGGGGAAAGGGCATGTCAAGGTCTCCTCCTTTCGGTGAGTGTTGCCAGATTTCCCGAGGGTCATACCCGAAAGCGAGGGCGTACCCAAAACGAGACATTTTAGATATACCCCGTTCTTTTGGGATTTCCTCTTTTTTTGCTGGATTTTTTCAAAAAGTTTTTGCCCAGTGGGTTTACAGACTGCCGCGGCCTGCGTAAAATGGTAGAAAAGCGTCGAAGCGGCGGAGAGGAGGCGTGAGATGTCCATCGAGCTTTGGGCGGCCCGGTTGGAGCGCCCGCTGACGGAGCGGGAGACGGAGGCCATGCTGCCCCTGCTGCCCCCGGAGCGGCAGGAGCGGCTGCTGCGGATCAAGCAGTCGGAAAAGCGGCGGGAGCCCCTGTGCGCCTATCTCATTCTACGCCATGCCTTGTGGGAGCAGTACCGCTGGCGGGAGCTTCCGCCTATCCGGCTCACCTCTCTGGGCAAGCCCTACTTCCCGGATTTCCCAGAGGTCCACTTCAATCTGAGCCACACCACCGGCGCGGTGCTGGTGGCCCTGTCCGGGGAGCCGGTGGGGGTGGATATCGAGCACATCCGGCCGGTGAGCGAGCGGGCCATGCGGCGTCTGGCGGATGTGACCACGGAACGGGCCTTCTTCCAGAGCTGGGTCCGGCGGGAGGCCCGGGCCAAGCGCAGCGGCGCCGGCGTGGGGACCATGCTGGCGTCGGAGACCCCGCTCCAGCCTGGGGAGCGATTCTATTTTCTGGACACCTTTCCGGGCTATGTGGCGGGAGTGGCCACCCGGGACGGGGGCCCGCCAGGCCAGGTGCGCAAATACTCCCTGGATGATATGATGGGATAAAAGCGGGGGAGAAAAAAGGCGGCGGGGCAGTGCCCCGCCGTCTCCCGGTCGGTTTATACGATCTTCCGCAAAGGCAGCGGCTCCGCCGCATCCTTCTGCTCCGCAAAGTAGCGGATGATGTCTTTTCGGGTGACGATCCCGGTGAAGTTCCCCAGGTCGTCCACCACAGGGATGAAGTTCTGGTTCATGGCGCTGTGGAGGAGCTCTTCCATGGTGACGGTGATCCGGACGGGAGGATAGCTGTTGCCCCGCAGAATGTCCCGGACCTGCAGCCGCTCCATGTCCTTCATGGAGTAGGCAGTCAAGGTCTCGCAGTCCTTGGACAGGAGCTGCCAGAGGAAATCCCCCTCACTGACTGTACCGACATATTTCCCATCCCGGCTGATGACGGGGATGGCGGTATAGCCGTGGTGCCGCATCTTTTCCAGTCCCTGACGGAAGGTGCAGTCATCGTACAGATAGGCGACGCTGTGCTTCGGGAGCAGAAAATAAGCTATGTTCACTTTGCTGCCTCATTTCTAAGGGCGGGGGCCCGCCCGTATTCGGCCTTTCCGGCCTTCTGAAAAAAGTATACAGGAAATGCCTGGGGAATTGGTGAATAATCTATGAAATCTGCCGGAGAACGGTCTTTACTTTTTCGACAGAGGCTGTTATTATAAAATGTGATATATGCAACAGAAGGGAGCGGCCGCGATGTTGACCCCACAGGAACTGAAAAAGAGCCCCTTGTTTCAGGACATCGGGTACGAGAATTACCAGCAGATGCTGGACTGCTTTCAGGCGGTGCAGCGGAGCTATCGGGTGGACGAGGTGATCTACGACTTCTCCGGCCCGGCTGGCAACGCCGTAGGCGTGGTGGAGCGGGGGGAGGCATCCCTGATCCGCATCGACGAGGAGGGAGTCGCCACTGTGCTGGAGGAGCTGGGCCCCGGCGGTGTGTTCGGCAAGAGCCTGGCGTTTTCCACCTCCGGCCGGGACAGCTTGGAAGTGGTCTGCCGCACGGCCTGCGACGTGGTGTTCATCGACTATCCTCATATTCTGAAGCGGTGTGAGCGGGCCTGCACCCATCACAGCCTGCTGGTGCAGAATATGCTGCGGCTGATCTCAGACAAGGCCCAGGCCCTGTCCGAGCGGGTGGACGTTCTCTCCCGCCGGTCCATCCGGGAAAAGCTCCTGTGCTACTTCAACCAGCTGGCGGAGAAGGAGGGGAGCCGGACCTTCCAGCTGCCCTTCTCCCTGAGTATGCTGGCGGATTACATCGCCACGGACCGCAGCGCCATGATGCGGGAGCTGAAGCGATTGAAGGAGGAGGGCGTCCTCCGGTCCGAGGGGCGGCGCATCACCCTTTGTACAGGATGATTGACCGGCCAGAAGGGGCGCTGGAAAGTTTGTTATTTTTTTCGCAGAATCCCCGCAAAAACGGATTGACTGCTTTCGGGGGTTGTGTTAAAGTATAGACAATGTGTCGTGTCGAAGGATACATCGCCGCAAATACCAAAATTCGATCATTCGGGAAAGAAGGAACACTATGTATCGTATCGTGAGAAAAGAGGCCCTCCGTCCCACCGTCACCCTGTATGAGATCGAGGCACCCCTGGTCGCCAAGAAGGCCCAGCCGGGCCAGTTCATCATCCTGCGCGTGGATGAGAACGGCGAGCGAATCCCCATAACGATCAACGACTATAACCCGGAGAAGGGCACCGTCACCATCATCGTCCAAACCGTGGGCGCCACCACGGAAAAGCTGAGCCGCATGAAAGAGGGCGACAGCCTCCAGGACTTTGTGGGCCCCCTGGGCAAGGCCACCGAGACCGAGGGCAAGAAGAAGGTCTGCGTGGTGGGCGGCGGTGTCGGCTGCGCCATCGCGTATCCCGTGCTGAAGAAGTTCCACGACTGCGGGGCCGAGGTCCACGCCGTCATCGGCTTCAAGAACAAGGATCTGGTGATCCTGGAGGATGAGTTCCGGGCCGCAAGCAGCGTACTGAAGGTCTGCACCGACGACGGCTCCTATGGCCAGAAGGGCGTTGTCACCGAGGCGCTGAAGGAGCTGATTGACGCTGGCAACCAGTATGATGAGGTGTTCGCCATCGGTCCCATGGTGATGATGAAATTTGTTTCCAAGACCACGGAGCCCTACGGCATCCCCACCACCGTTTCCATGAGCCCCATCATGATCGACGGCACCGGCA
>NZ_CAKVVF010000107.1:0-5823 GCF_934833455.1 Oscillibacter sp. KLE 1728 | reverse complement strand
TGGGAAAGCTGCGGCTGGGGGAGATCCGCCCTGCCCATCCGCCGGAGCCGGAGGATTGGACGCCGCTGGAGCGCTCGGCAGTGCGTCTCCGTTCCCCATGGCTTCGGGAGCAGCTACACCTTGTGCCGGGCGTCCTTGTCCGGGAGGAGCAGGGGCGGCGAGAGCTGGCGGTGCCCTATGACGTGGGCCGCCCCTTTCCGCTGACCGCCTTGTTCTGCTTTGCCCATATCCGCCGTATCCATGGCCGGAGCTACGCCATCTTTGCCTTCAACGGGGAGGAGCGGCCGGTGTTCTGAGCCGTCCGGCGGACAGAGACATTTTCAGAAAATTCCAAATGATGTGTTCCACATTTCCCGGGGGTATGATATAATAACCCCAAGACGGCCGTGGCGGAGGGGCTCTCCGCCCGGCCTCAGACACGGGAAGACCTGCCGGCCGGGCGCCGGCGGAGCGTTTGGAGGTCCAGTATGAAGTGTCCCTATTGCGGTTACAGTGAGAGCAAGGTCATTGATTCCCGGCCCGCGGACGAAAACAGCAGCATCCGCCGCCGGCGGGAGTGCCTTTCCTGCGGCAAGCGATTTACCACCTATGAGACGGTGGAGAGCCTGCCTATGGTGGTGGTGAAGAAGGACGGCAGCCGCCAGAGTTTTGACCGGCGGAAGGTGCTGGGCGGCATGATCCGCGCCTGCGAAAAGCGGCCGGTGCCCTTGGCGGAGCTGGAAAAGATCGCCGAGGAGATCGAGCAGGATCTACAGAACTCCATGGAGCGGGAGATCAGCACAGAGGCCATCGGCGAAAAAGTGATGGAACGGCTGCGAAACGTGGACCAGGTGGCCTATGTCCGGTTTGCCTCCGTCTACCGCCAATTCAAGGATATCGACACCTTTATGACAGAGCTGAACAAGCTCCTGGCCGACAACCGGTGAAGGCCGTCAGAGGACGTTCTTGATATCCAGCCGCTCCGTCTCCGCCAGGAGCCGGAGCTGATCCCGCAGGTCCGAGATCTCCGCCCGGAACTCCGTCAGCTCCCGGGTGGCGGCGAAGGCCAGGGCCCGGCGGTACATGGCCTCCGCGTCATCCACCGTATCATGCCGCGCCACGATGTGGAGGTAGGTCTGGCTTTCCGACCAGTCGTCATAGCTGCCTGCCAGCGTATCCACGGCCTCGGTCCAGGCCTCTGACTGGGCTTGGGCGTCCGCCTGCTGCAGCTGCTCCCGCCAGCGGACGGTGCTGGCGGTCATGTAGGAGCTGTTCCACAGGGAAAAGACCAGGATGGCTGCCAGGATGCCGACGGATATTCCATACGCCCTCATGACTCTCGCTCCTTTCGGACGCAGAATACCTGCCCCTGTTCGTCCAGGGTCAGGAGGAAGATCTCGCGGGGAGAGGAGGCTTTTTCCCGGGACAGCTGCTTGCGCAGCCAGTTCTCGTCCCGGCCGCAGGCGGTCAGATTGCGGTGGATGACCCGCCCGTCGTTGATGATGACCATGGGCAGTGTCACGTCATCCTCCAGCCCCAGTCCCAGTTGTTCCGCCGTGGGCGGCTGCTGGGCTGTCCAGGGAAAGACGGTCAGCTGGCCGGAGTTTTCCAGCACGGCGTACTTCACGTCCTCGATGCGGGTGACGCCCTGCTCCCGCAGTTCCTCCATCAGCTCATCGATGGTAAAGCGGTTCTTCCGCATGGCGTCCTGCTGCAGCTTGCCGCCCCGGATCAGGACCGTGGGCGTCCCGCAGATCAGCGCCCGCAGCCGCAGGCTGCGGAGAGACAGCTGACTCAGCAGCAGTGACAGGGCCAGCAGCGTCAGGATCGGCAGCAGGCCAGAGAGCAGCGGAATGCCGAAGTCCTGCATGGGCACGGCGGCCAGGTCGGAGATCATCATGGTCAGCACCAGCTCGCTGGGCTCCAACTCGCCGATCTGGCGCTTGCCCATCAGGCGCATCCCGACCACAATAAGGAAATAGAGAATGATCGTTCGGACAAAGGCGGTTATCATGGCGAAAATCCCTCCGTTCCGCTAGTATCTGCCGGAACGGGATTTTTATCCGGGATAAGGCTCCCCCAGGAGGGGGAGATTCTTGTAAAGCATAGAAAGAAAATATAGAGTTATACAGCAACAGTTTTGAGAATTAATAAGAAAAAATAATGATGGATTCAAGTGTTCACAAACAATTACATTTCAAATCGGTAAACGCCGAAAACCGCAGGGAAGTTGAGGGCTTGACTGTCTTTTCTGAGCAGGCTGGTTTTATTGAGAGTGTAAGCGAGTGCTTGCGGGAGGCAGATGAATTGGAGCTGTGGCGGCCTGTTGGTATTTATGACAGCGACACGCTGATTGGTTTTGCTATGTACGGCTATTTTCCAGAGCCGGCTCCGGGACAGCTATGGCTGGATCGGCTGCTCATTGATAAAAGATATCAGGGAAAAGGATATGGAAAACAGGCGGTGCTTTCGCTTCTTGACAGATTGCATACAGAGTATCAGAGCGGCACGGTATATCTTAGCGTGTATGAGAATAATCCCCATGCAATCAAGCTTTATCAACAGATTGGTTTCCGGTTTAACGGGAAATACGATAGCAAGGGGGAACATATCATGGAGTATCATTTTTGAGAGATGTAGAGCCAGTCAACGGTCAATATGTGCTGAATCGTCTTAACAGACCTATTTAAGATGGGCTTATCAGGCGCATATTATAGTGACCGCATCAAAATCAAAAAAAGAAAAATCGCAGATGTGAAAGGAGTTTATGGGCCGCGGCCCATCACAGCGCCAGCGCCCGCCGCCAGCGGCGGGACGACGAGGGGAAGGGAGTATCGAAGGATTCGGCGGATGCCCTTCCGTGCCCACGGGCGCGTACACAGCCGGCAAATATGCGGGCAACCGCAAAACAAGGGGGCTGTGACCGTGAAGAAAGTGACAAATGACTGCGTGTTTGTCCTTTTGACCATTCATTACAGAATCTTCAGGAGGATTATCGAATATGTGCGGAATCATCGGATTTGTAGGAAACGAGCCCGCGGCCCCCATTCTGCTGGACGGCCTGGAGCGGATGGAGTACCGGGGGTATGACTCCGCCGGCGTGGCGGTGCGGTCCGAGACGGCGGGACTCCAGGTGCGCAAGACCAAGGGGCGGCTTCAGGTCTTATCCGACCTGATCCACGGCGGCGCGGACCTGGAGGGGAACCTGGGCATCGGGCATACCCGCTGGGCCACCCACGGGGAGCCCAATGACATCAACGCCCATCCCCACGTCAGCGAGAACGGGCGGATCGCCCTCGTCCACAACGGCATCATCGAAAACTATCTGGAAATCAAGGAGCACCTCATGCGCCAGGGCGTCCACTTCACCTCCGACACGGACACGGAGGTGGTGGCACAGCTGCTGGAGTTCCACTACAACGAATGCCACAACATGCTGGAGGCTGTGGGCCGCTGCCTGCGGCGGATCGAGGGGTCCTACGCCTTCGGCATCATCTGTGCGGATTACCCCAACGCCCTCATTGCCGCCCGGAAGGACAGCCCCCTCATCATCGGCTACGGTCAGAACGGCAACTTCATCGCCTCCGACGTGACGGCTGTCATCAAGTACACCCGGGACGTGGTGTACATGGACGATGGGGAGATCGCTGTCCTCACCGCCGACAGCGTGGACGTGTTTGACGACGAGCTGCTGCCGGTGGAGAAGACCCACAGTCTGGTGGACTGGGATGTGTCCGCAGCGGAGAAGGGCGGCTACGCCCACTTCATGGCCAAGGAGATCATGGAGCAGCCGGAGGCGGTCCGCAAGACCATCTCCCCCCGCATCCGGGACGGCCGTGTGGTGCTGGACGATCTGCATCTGACGGCGGAGTACGTCCGCGACCTCTCCCGGATTTACGTCATCGCCTGCGGCTCCAGCTACCATGTGGGCGTGGTGAGCAAGTACAGCTGGGAAAAGCTGCTGCGCCGCCCGGTGGAGGTGGTGCTGGCCTCCGAGTTCCGGTACTGTGATCCTCTGGTGGACGAAAAGACTCTGGTCATCGTCATCAGCCAGTCTGGAGAAACCCTGGACACTATGGCCGCCATGCGGGAGGCCAAGCGCCGGGGCGGCCGGACCCTGGCCATCGTCAATGTGGTGGGCAGCTCCATCGCCCGGGAGGCGGATGACGTGCTGTACACTTGGGCCGGGCCGGAGATCGCCGTGGCCACCACCAAGGCATACACCACCCAGCTGGTGCTGATGGATCTGGTGGGCCTCTATCTGGCGGACCTGCTGGGTATGGTGGAACAGAGCGAGTATGACACCATTCTCTCCGAGATGCAGCTGCTGCCGGAGAAGATGCGCCAGTTCCTCTCCCACACGGAGGACATCCAGTATTACGCCTCCCGGTACTTCAACCACGACTCCATCTTCTTCATCGGCCGGAACCTGGACTACGCCATGGGCCTGGAGGGTTCCCTGAAGCTGAAGGAGATCAGCTATATCCACTCGGAGGCCTACGCCTCCGGCGAGCTGAAACACGGCACCATCTCCCTGATCGAGCCGGGGACCCTGGTGGTGGCCCTGGGAACCTACGCGCCTCTCTTTGACAAAGCCATGAGCAACGTGGTGGAGGTGAAGGCCCGGGGGGCCGAGGTGCTGGCCCTGACCACCGAGGACTTCCGGGAAAAGATGGAGAAGACTGCCGACGCCACTGTCTCTGTGCCGGTGACCCATCCCATGCTCCAGCCCTCTCTGGGCGTGGTGCCCCTGCAGCTGTTCGCCTACTATGTGGCGCTCCAGCGGGGCTGTGACATCGACAAGCCCCGGAACCTCGCCAAGAGCGTGACTGTGGAATAACGAATTGCCGCCCGGACCATCTGGTCCGGGCGGTTTTTTTACTTGACTTATATAGGAAATCGATATATAATGGCGCTGTCAAAATATATAGAATATCTATATAAGGAGGAAGTCTATGGAGGCCGATAAGAGTCTGGTCAGCGGCAGCATGGCCCTGTTGGTCCTGAAGCTGCTGGAGGACGGGGACAAGTACGGCTACCAGATGACCAGCGAGCTGCGGCAGCGGTCGGAGGACGTGTTCCACCTGAAAGCGGGGACCCTGTACCCCCTCCTCCACAGCCTGGAGGAAAAGGGGCTGGTCACCGCCTACGAGCGGGAGGCCGCTGCCGGTAAGCCCCGGCGGTACTACCATCTGACAAAGGCGGGGGAGGCCGCCCTGCGGGAGAAGGAGACGGCGTGGCACACCTATGCCGATGCCGTGGGCCGTGTGCTGGGGGGAGGTGCCTGCTGTGCCGGGACCTGAGAGCGTCCGGGGCTATCTGGACGCGGTGGAGGCACAAATCCGCTGGAAGCGGGCCCGGACTGTGGCGGCCCGGGAGCTGGAAACTCATCTGGAGGAGCAGCAGGAGGAATTTCTGGCCGAAGGCCATCCGCCGGAAGAGGCGGAGCGCTTGGCAGTGGAGGATATGGGGGACCCGGTGGCCGTGGGCGCGGACCTGGACCGCCTCCACCGGCCCAGGCCCCAGTGGGGGATGCTGGGCCTGACCCTGGCGCTGCTGCTGGTGGGCGGCTGGTTGCGGTACGCCCTCACCCGAGCGGGAGCACCCTGGGATGAGGATCTGGATCCGCTGCGCTGTGCTCTGTCAGTGGTGACCGGGGCTGCTGTGCTGGTCGGAGCCTACTTCCTGGACGTCTCCCGGCTGCTGCGCTGGGCCAAGTGGGTGTACATCGGTGCGGTGATGGCGGGGGTATTGTCCCTACATCTCTCACCCAATGTCAACAACGCCTCTTATTTCACCCGGTATGTGGTGCTGTTCTATCCGGCAGTCTACGCACTGTGGCTG
>NZ_CAKVVF010000106.1:0-5993 GCF_934833455.1 Oscillibacter sp. KLE 1728 | reverse complement strand
CCCGATCCCCGACCTGACCGGTTATATCACCGAGGGGCAGATCATCCTCAGCCGGGAGCTGTACCGCAAGGGCATCCACCCGCCGGTGGACGTGCTGCCGTCTCTGAGCCGTCTGAAGGACAAGGGCATCGGCGAGGGCAAGACCCGGGAAGACCACTCCGGCACCATGAACCAGCTGTTCGCGGCCTACTCCACCGGCAAGGACAACAAGGAATTGATGTCCATTCTGGGCGAGGCGGCTCTGACGCCCACGGACCTGCTGTACGCCAAATTCGCCGACGAGTTTGAGAAGCGGTATGTGAACCAGGGCTACGAGGAGAACCGTTCCATCCAGGAGACGCTGGATCTGGGCTGGGAGCTGCTGAGTATCCTGCCCAAGAGCGAGCTGAAGCGGATCAAGCCGGAGTATATCGAAAAGTACTGGCCCAAGAAGGAGCTGTGAGCCCCTTCCGGGGACCCCGGGATTTTGGCGGCCGCCCTCTCTTGGCTGCGGCCCATGATGAGGATTTGCCACGCGTCTGCTGCGGCGCGGAGGCGCCGGGCCGCTGACCGCGGGCTCCCAGGCCAGGATGGAAAGAAGGCGATTGACAGATGCCCAATATCACGGTCAACCCCACCCGGATGGAGCTCACCCGCCTGAAGGGCAAGCTCCGCACTGCCCAGCGGGGCCACAAGCTGCTGAAAGACAAGCGCGACGAGCTGATGAAGCAGTTTCTGGACACGGTGCGGGAGGTCCGCGCTCTGCGGCAGGAGGTGGAGGAGGAGCTGATGACAGTCCACGGCGCCTTCACCGTGGCCTCCGCGCTCATGAGTTCCCAGGCGCTGGAACAGGCGCTGCTGGACCCCAAGCAGAGTGTGAAGCTGACGCAGACCACCAAAAATATCATGTCGGTTAACGTGCCGGTGTATGATTTCCAGACGCAGACCCGGTCTGACGCGGACATCTACCCTTACGGGTTCGCGGCCACCTCCGGCGAGCTGGACACGGCCGTGGACGCCCTGGGAAAGGTGTTCCGGAAGATGCTGAAGCTGGCGGAAGTGGAGAAATCCGCCCAGTTGATGGCGGAGGAGATCGAAAAGACCCGCCGCCGGGTGAACGCTCTGGAGTACGTGGTGATCCCCAACACCCAGGACGCCATCCGGTATATCACCATGAAGCTGGACGAGAACGACCGGGCCACCACCACCCGTTTGATGAAGGTGAAGGATATGCTGCTGCAGCAGTCCATCGAGGAACAGCGGCAGCGGGACGCGGAAGTGCTGGAGCGGTTCCGGGAGGCTTGACGAAATACGCAAAGCGGTGTAGGATAATAACGCTACACCGCTTTGCTGCGTTTAACGCGTTAGAAAGGAAGAAAAGCAACTATGCATTGCGTGACAAACATCCACGAGGACCTGTACTGGCTGGGAGGCTCTGACCGGCAGCTGGCGAAGTTTGAGAATGTGTTTCCCATTCCCCGGGGCGTCAGCTATAACGCCTATCTGGTGCTGGATGAGAAGACCGTCCTGCTGGACACGGTGGACAAGGCCGTGGGGGAGCGGTTCTTCGAGAACCTGGAGTTTGCCCTGGCCGGCCGGCCCCTGGACTATGTGGTGGTGAATCACATGGAGCCTGACCACTGCGCCACCCTGGGCGAGCAGCTGCGCCGCTGGCCGGGCGCCCAGGTGGTGGCCAACGCCAAGACTGTCCCCATGGTCAGCCAGTTTTTTGACTGTGATATCTCCAACCGGGCTGTGGTGGTGAAGGAGGGGGATACCCTCTGCACCGGCCGCCACACCTTCACCTTCCTGATGGCCCCCATGGTCCACTGGCCGGAGGTGATGGTGACCTATGACGCCGCCGACAAGGTGCTGTTCTCCGCCGACGCCTTCGGCACCTTCGGCGCCCTGAACGGCAACATCTTTGCCGATCAGGTGGACTTTGAGCGGGACTGGCTGGACGATGCCCGCCGCTACTACACCAACATCGTGGGCAAGTACGGTGCCCAGGTCCAGTCCCTGCTGAAGCGGGCCGCCGGGATGGAGATCCAGATGATCTGTCCCCTCCACGGTCCCATCTGGCGGGAGAATCTGGAGTGGTTCCTGGAGAAATACCAGCGCTGGAGCACCTACACCCCCGAAGATCGGGGCGTGGCCATCTTCTGCGGCTCCATCTACGGCCACACGGAGAACGCCGCGGAGATCCTGGCCGCCCGCTTGGCAGAGAGGGGCGTAAAGAACATCTCCCTGTACGACGTGTCCCATACGGACGTGTCCTACCTTGTCAGCGAGGCCTTCCGGTGCAGCCATCTGGTGCTGGCTTCCGCTACATATAACGGGGAGATCTACACCCCTATGGAGAACTTCCTGCGGGATCTGGCCTGCCACGGTCTCCGGGGCCGTTCCGTGGCCCTGATCGAGAACGGCACCTGGGCCGCCCGCTCCGGGATGCTGATGACCAAGCTCCTGGAGGAGATGAAAGAGATGCGGGTGATGGAGGGGACCGTGACGCTGAAGTCCTCTGTCAAGGAGGCCCAGCGCCGGGGGCTGGAGTCCTTGGCGGACGCCATTGCCGACGAGCTGCTCCATTGAGAGGATGAGAAAATACCCCTGCCGGAGTTCCGGTGGGGGCATTTTCCGTTTCAAAGGCCCGAAAGGAGCGGAAAAAACCGCCCGCCGTGATCTGCGGCGGGCGGCTTTTCTGTATGGTAAATTTACTTTACAACAGTGTGATACCAGCATCTTCACATGTTTTCATGGTGTCAGCATCCCACAGGCTCACCTGAACCTCGCCAATGTGGCAGGTGCCGATCAGCAACATGCACAGCCGGGACTGGCCAATGCCGCCGCCGATGGACTGGGGCAGCTGACCGTTCAGCAGCATCTTGTGGAAGGGCAGCTCCCGGCGCTGGTTGCAGTTCGCGGCGGTCAGCTGGCGGTCCAGAGCCGCGGCGTCCACCCGGATGCCCATGGAGGACAGCTCGAAGCTCCGCTCCAGAATGGGGTTCCACATGAGGATATCGCCGTTCAGCTCCCAATCGTCGTAGTCGGGAGCGCGGCCGTCATGGCGCTTGCCGGAGGCCAGGGTCTTGCCGATCTGCATCAGAAACACGGTGTGATGCTTGCGGCAGATCTCCACCTCCCGCTCGTTGGGCGTCAGGTCGGGATAGCGGTCCTCCAGCTCCTGGGTGGTGATGAAGTACACGTCCCGGTCCGGCTTGAAGGTCAGGGCAGGGAAGGCGTTGCGCAGGGCAGCGGAGGTGTCGCAGATGGCGCCCACGATGTCGCGCACCGTCTCCTTCAGGTACAGCACGTTCCGGTCTTTGGGAGAGATATGCTTCTCCCAGTCCCACTGGTCCACATAGATGGAGTGGAGGTTGTCCACCTCCTCGTCCCGCCGGATGGCGTTCATGTTGGTGTAGAGGCCCGTTCCCTCGGGGAACTCGTACCGCTTCAGGGCCAGGCGCTTCCACTTGGCCAGGGAGTGGACCACCTGGCCGTCGGTGCCCACATCGGGGATGTCAAAGGAGACAGGGCGCTCCACGCCGTTCAGGTCATCGTTCAGGCCGGTGCGGCCGTCCACGAACAGGGGGGCGGAGACCCGGTGCAGGTTCAGGCGCACACAAAGGCTGTGCTGAAACTCCTGGTGGATCAGCTCGATGGCCCGCTGGAGCTCGTTGTTGCTGAGGGGCATCCGGTAGCCGGAGGGGATGGTGGTTTTACTCATAGTCGGAAATGCATCCTTTCTGTGGATTGTGATTCAGAGGAACAGCCCCGCGGCGAGGGGCGTCACGTAGGCCTCCGTCAGCGCCGCCAGGATCAGCAGCGGCAGCAGAAGGAAGACCAGCAGCCGGGCCGCCAGCCCCAGGCACGCGCCCAGAGGAAGGGCGGCCGGATCGCGGCGGCAGCGGCGGGTCAGGTGCCCGCAGATGTACAGCCCCATGGAAAAGGCCAGGATCAAGGCGGGCAGCTCGAAAATCCCGTGGGGCAGCAGGCTGGCGGCATACAGCAGCATGGTGGTGTCCGTGGCGGCATAGCAGGCGGCGAGGCCGCCCAGCAGCACCGCGTTCACGCCCAGCGCCAGGGCCGGGAGACGCACAAAGGGGATCAGCCCATAGAGCATGGTGACGGCACAGGCCCGCAGATTGTTGGCCAGCAGCAGAAGCGGGGAGAGGTTCCCGGCCCCGTCCGTCAGGTCCATGCCCTGGAACAGGTGCTGGAGATAGGCGGAAAAGCCGAGCCGCAGCTCCGGCACCGCCAGACACACGCCGAAGGCCAGGAAGACCAGCAGGAAAAAGGCGATGGCGGCGCGCCGGACCTCGGCCTCATATCCGTTCCGCCAGGCCCGGAGCACCGGGGCGAACTGGGCCGCCAGAAACCGCCTCATGCCCGGAGCTTGTCCAGGCCCAGCCGCAGGCGGCGCAGGGTCTCATCCTTACCAAGGATGTGGCAGATCTCCACGGCGCCGCCGGGGGTCACCAGCTTGCCGGCCGCGGCGATCCGCACCGGCCACATGAGGGTGGCGTTCTTCACGCCCAGGTGTTCCGCCAGGGCGATCAGGGTGTCGTGGACTGCGTCCGCCGTCCAGTCGCCGATGCCCTCCAGGGCGGGAATGGCGGCCTCCAGCATGGCCTGGGAGACCTCGGGATTCGTCTTGGATTTCTTGTTGGTGAAGCACTCCACGCCGTAGTCCGGCAGCTGGTCGAAGAAATCCACCTTCTCCGGGATCTCGGTCAGCTTCTCACAGCGGGCCTGGAGCAGGGCGGCCACGGCGGACACATCAATGGCGGGGTTCTTCACGGCCTCACGGATATAGGGCTCCGCCGCTTTGGCGAAGTCCTCCGGCGCCATGGCGCGGAGATACGTGGCGTTGAAGTACGTGAGCTTGTCGATGTCAAAAATGGCGGGGGACTTGGAGATACCGGCGATATCGAAGGCCTCCACCAGCTCGCTGAGGGAGAAGATCTCCTGCTCGCTGCGCTCGCCCTTGGGGGCCCAGCCCAGCAGAGCCACATAGTTCAAAATGGCCTCCGTCAGATAGCCCTGGGCCTTCAGGTCCTCGTAGGAGGGGTCCCCGTGGCGCTTGGACATCTTGTTGTGCTGGTCCCGCATAACGGGGGAGCAGTGGACGTAGGTGGGGATGTCCCAGCCGAAGGCCTCGTACAGCAGATTGTACTTGGGGGCGGAGCTGAGGTACTCGCTGCCCCGTACCACGTGGGTGATGCCCATCAGGTGGTCGTCCACCACATTGGCGAAGTTGTAGGTGGGCAGGCCGTCCCGCTTCAGCAGCACCTGGTCGTCCAGGGTCTTGTTCTCCACGGTGATGTCGCCGAAGGACACGTCGTGGAAGGTGGTGGTGCCCTCGTGGGGGATCCGCTGGCGGATCACATAGGGCTCGCCGGCCTCCACACGCTGTCGGGCCTCCTCCGGGGACAGATCCCGGCAGGGATCGTCGGCGCGGTCAAAGTCACCGGCGTCCTCCTCGGATGCGGCCTTCTCGCAGAAGCAGTAGTAGGCGGCGCCCTTTTCCACCAGCAGGTGGGCGTAGGGCTGATACAGGTCCCGGCGCTCCGACTGGATATAGGGGCCCACGGGGCCGCCTACGTCGGGGCCCTCGTCATGGGTCAGGCCGCACTCCGCCATGGTGCGGTAAATTACGTCCGTGGCGCCCTCCACCAGGCGGCCCTGGTCGGTGTCCTCGATCCGCAGGATGAACGTGCCGCCGGCGTGCCGGGCGATGAGCCAGGTGTACAGGGCCGTCCGCAGATTGCCCACGTGCATATAGCCGGTGGGAGAGGGGGCGAACCGGGTGCGGACCTTCCCCTTGGGGATGCGGGCCTCCATCTCCTGGAAAAAGCTCTGATCCAATGCCATGCAAATACCTCCATATCGGGTAAATTACAAAAAATAACAACGTACATTATCCCCTGAAACCCTTGGAATGTCAAGGGCTGATTGTGTCCGGCGGCACAGGGGCGCCGGACGCGGGGGGCAGGGTGGGGGCGGTATACATC